>CAZARO010000027.1:0-13986 GCA_964487165.1 uncultured Solibacteraceae bacterium
CCATCGGCGGTGGCTTTCAGTCCTTTGCCCTTACCCTTCAGGTTCTGAATGAAGAACGGGAGTTCGATGTTCTCGCGGAAATATTCGCCTGTGTTGGAGTGGAAGTTCAGGTTCCCCAAAGTGTCTCCTCGGTCGGCGGACCACCCACCGTGGCGCCACGGGCCCATCACCAGGGTATCCGGGGCAGTTGGGCCGTTCTTTTCCAGGGAATGGAACAGCTTCAATGGTCCGGCGAGATCCTCGGCATCGAACCAGCCGCCTACCCACATCACCGCGGGTGTCACGTTCTTCATGTGCGGCGCCTGCGCGCGCGTTTGCCAATACTCGTCGTAGGAGGTGTGCTGGATGGTGTCGTCCCAATATTGGTTCTGGTGTTTGAGATACTTCTCGTTGGCATTCGAGATCGGACCCATGCTCAGGAAGAAATTGTAGGCGTCCATGGTTCCCGCATCGAAGCGGACCGAAGGCTGCGGCGGTCCCGGTTCCGGCTTCCGGGGCAGGAAGTTGGAGTAGAAACCGAAATTGGCGGCCAGGTGGAACGCGCCGTTGTGGTACCCGTCATCGCCGTTCCCCACGTCGCCCATGGGGGCCTGTGGCGAAACGGCCTTCAGCGCCGGATGGGAATCCATCAGGCTGTGCGCGGCGAAAAAGCCCGGATAGGAGATGCCCCAGATACCTACCCTTCCGTTGTTGTTGGGAAGGTGTTTCACCAGCCACTCGATGGTGTCGTAGGTGTCGGTGCTGTCATCGGTGTCCTTGGGGCCGTCGTAATGCGTCTTGTGGGGGCGCACGTCAACAAACGTACCCTCCGACATGTAACGGCCGCGGACGTCCTCATAGACAACGATAAAGCCTTCTCTTTCGGCGGCAAAGGACGGGCCGACCACCGTCTTATAGGTATCGGCGCCGTACGGTCCCACGTTATACGGAGTCCGCTGCATGAGGATGGGATACGGTTGCGAGGTGTCCTTCGGGACGTAGACCGCGGCGAACAATCGCACGCCGTCGCGCATCGGGATCAGGTATTCGAACTTGGTGTAGTGGGCCAGGGTGTAGGCCAGTTGGGCGCGCTGCTCGTCCGTGAGAGGAGCACCGGCAGGTTGGGCGAACAGCGCTGCTCCCGAGAGGAGCACGCCGAGACTTACCAGCTTTCGAATAGCCATCGAGGGACTATAACAAATCTCAGCCCGGCGTGCGACCGCGGCACCAGGGCACCGCTCCCTGTGGTAGCGGCTCAGTAACTCTTCCCGAATGAGTGTGCGTGTTACCGAGCCGCGACCGAAGGAAGCGGTTTGCAACCGAACAACGCCAATTCCCCAAACGACCAGGGCCGGATCGTGTGTCTCGGACGGCATCGGCCGACAGCAACGGCCGCGGCATTGACAACGTGGCATGGCTGAGATACGCTGGCAGGGCTTGAATCGTTTCAAGCTCCGTGAACGGCGCTCGAGCGCCCCAGGAAGTGAATATGAGCACCACCGCGACGAATGCCTTTCCAGCGCTTCACAACGCCATGTGGCCGGGCCTGGTCGGCAAGGGTCCCGATTCCGAGCCACCCATCGATCTCGACACTATGCTCGCGCTAACGGCGCGCGCGCGGGTGGATGGCGTGGGCTTCGATGGGGTCGATCTGTTCCTGTCGCTGCCGCACACCGATATCGACTCGTCCGACGACGATCTGGCAGCTCTGGCCGAGAAGCTTGCCTCTCACAGGCTTCGCGCCGGTTCGCTGGTAGCGCCCGTGTGGCCGGCCACTGGTGGGGGATCGGCGATGGGCGACGCCACGGAGCGCGGCCGTTTTCTGACTCAGGTGCGGAAAGCCTGCCGCATCGCCAGCAAGCTGCGCGATCTCAAGATCCGCAGTTACGGCGTGGTCCGCATCGATTCGGCGGCGGGCGTGGCAGACTGGGCGCACGATCCGGAGGGCAACACCAGGCGCATCGCCGAGACCTTCCGCGAGGCTTGTAACATCGCCGAGGACTTCGGAGAACGATTGGCCGCCGAAGGCGAGATCTGTTGGGGCGGCATGCACAGCTGGCGGCGCAATGTCGAACTGCTGGAGATGGTCGGCCGGCCGCGGACTCTCGGTTTCCAGGCGGACATGGCGCATACCATGCTGTTCACCATGGGTTACAACGCGCCGGAGGACAGGCTTCTGCCGGACGGCTTCGACTGGCACGAGACCGAGCGCCTGCGCGAAGCCTATGCCGAAATGGCTGCCTCGCTGCGTCCGTGGACCATCGATTTCCACGTGGCGCAAAACGACGGCACCGTCAAAGGAGAAGGCTCGCACGATAAGACCGGCCGGCACTGCCCGCCGTGCGACCCCAACGGCAAGCTCGACATCGTGCGCGACGCCGGCGCCTGGCTGCGCGGCCCCGACGGAGAGCCCACGCGCGCCGTCCTGCACATCTGCTGGGATGGCTGCATGTTCCCCAATAGCGTGATGCTGAATCCGCGCACGTGGGAAGACGTGTTACGCACCATGATCGCGGTGCGCCAGGCTCACGGCTGGAACTAATATGAAGAAGCTGAATGTCGCCATGATCGGCTACGGTTTCATGGGCCGGACCCATTCCAACGCCTTCTCCCAGGTAACTCACTTCTTCGACGTTCCCTTCCAGCCGGTCCTCAAAACCATCTGCGCGCGCAACGGCGAGCGGGCCCGTAGCTTCGCCACTAAGTGGGGATATCAATCCGCGGAGACCGATTGGCGCAAAGTTGTGGAGTCTCCCGAGATCGACCTGGTGGATATCGCCAGCCCCAACGACACTCACGCGGAAATCGCCGTGGCGGCCGCCCGCGCGGGCAAGATGGTGATGTGCGAAAAACCTCTGGGTCGCACCGCCGCCGAAGCCGGGGTAATGGTGGAGGCCGTGGAATCCGCCGGCGTGCCGAACATGGTTTGGTACAACTATCGCCGCGTCCCCGCCGTCATGCTGGCCAAGCACCTGATCGACGAGGGGCGCCTGGGGCGCATCTTCCACTATCGCTCCAAGTTCCTGCAGGACTGGACGATTTCCGCCGACCTTCCGCAAGGCGGCGAGGCCTTATGGCGGCTCGACGTGGCGGTGGCGGGAAGCGGCGTGACAGGCGATCTGCTGGCCCACTGCATCGACACCGCGATGTGGCTGAATTCTGGCATCGCCGAAGTCTCGGCGCTCACCGAGACCTTTATCAAGAGCCGCAAGCACAACCTGACGGGCAAGCCGGAACCGGTGGGGATCGACGACGCCAGCTTGTTCCTGGCGCGCTTCCAGAACGGGTCGCTGGGCACATTCGAAGCGACGCGCTACGCCCGCGGGCACAAGGCGCTGTACACCCTCGAGATCAACGGCGAACACGCGTCCATCGCCTGGGACCTGCACGACCTGCACCGGCTGCAATACTTCGATCACAAGGATGAAGGCCAGTTGCGCGGATGGCGAAGCCTCCACGTTACCGACGGCGACCATCCTTATATGAAGCATTGGTGGGTGCCCGGATTACAGATTGGCTATGAGCACACGTTCATCCACCAGGCAGCCGATTTCCTGTCGGCGGTGGGAGAAGGCAAGAGCGCCGCTCCCACATTCCGCGATGCCTTGCTCACCGACCAGGTGACTGACGCCGTTCTGGCGTCGGCAAAGGATCGCCAGTGGACGCGAGTGGCCGGTGATGTGGGTGCGCAGAAAGGAGCGGCATCTTGAAACAGCTTACGGTAGCGTTACTCGGCATCGCGGCGTTCTTGCCCGCGCTGCTAGGACAAGTCGCGGCGCTGGAGGAGAGCGGCTTTCAACCAATCTTCGATGGTAAGTCGCTGGCCGGATGGGATGGCGACCCGGGGTTCTGGCGGGTAGAGAATGGCGCCATCGTAGGCCAGACGGCAACCGATAAACAGCCCAAGCAGAACACCTTCCTGATCTGGCGCGGCGGCAGCCCGGCGGATTTCGAACTGAAGTTGCAGTTCCGTCTGACAGGCTTCAACAGCGGCATTCAGTTCCGCAGTATCGAACTCCCCGATATCAAGTGGGCCATGAAGGGCTACCAGGCCGACATGGATGGCGAGCAGAAATACACCGGGCAGATCTACGAAGAACGGGGACGTGGATTTGTGGCCATGCGCGGGCAGATCACTTACATTGCCGACGGCAAGAAGCCCGCAGTGTTAGGCTCTTTGGGCGATGCCAACGAATTGAAGAGTGTGATCAAGAGCGAGGACTGGAATGACCTGGACGTGCTGGCGCGCGGAAATACCATTGTCCAACTGATTAACGGGCGCGTGACCAGTATGCTGATTGACGACGACACTGCCAACCGCCGCATGGACGGCCTGATCGGCATACAGATCCACGTCGGACCGCCCATGAAGATCGAGGCCCGCAACATACGAATCAAGAAGTTATAATGCGGGCGACTTATGCCTAGCATTAAGAAAGTGGCCGAAATGGCTGGTGTTTCGGTCGGCACCGTGTCTCATGTAATTACCGGTACGGTAAATGTAAGTGAGCCGCTGCGGCTGAAGGTGCAGTCGGCCATCCGGAAACTGAACTATCACCCCAATCACGTGGCGCGGAGTCTGAAGACCAGTAAGACGCGCACGCTGGGAATTATGGTGCCGGATATGACCATTTCTTTCTTTCCGCAGGTGATTCGCGGAGCGGAAACGGCAGCCAGGCAGCGCGGTTACTCACTCATCGCGGTGAACTCGGATGAGGACGGCGAGCGTCAAAAGGAATTACTTTCGCTGCTCCGCTCGCAGCGCGTGGAAGGGATCCTGCTGGTGATCGCCGCTGCGCCCACGCCACTTAGTCAGTTAACCCGCATTTTGGACGCATCTATACCGATGGTGTGTCTGGATCGCATTCCGGACCGCGTGCCGGTGGATTCGGTATCGGTGGAGGATGAGGAAGCGGCCGAGATGGGAGTCAGCCACCTGATCGCGATGGGCGCCCGGCGGATCGCCCTGGCAACCGGTCCGCCCGCGCTGAAGAACGAGCGGCGGCGCCTGCAGGGCTACAAGCAGGCGCTGCTGAAGGCCGGCATCCCGCTGGACGAGGGCCTGATCTGGCACGGAAATCTGCGCACCTGGGACATGGCCGACATTTGCCGAAAAGGCCTCGCCAGCTTGCGCCAAGTGCCGCAGGCGGTATTCTGCACCAATGGACCCACGGCCCTGGGCGTGCTTCGCGCGCTACGCGATCGTGGAATGGAGATCCCTCGCGATATTGCCTTCGCCACGTTCGATGAGTTGACGGTGGACGACCTATTCTCGCCGTCGATCACCACGGTGGTGCAGCCGGCTTATGACATCGGGTTCCGCGCGGCGCAGATTCTTCTGGATCGCATCGAGGGCAAAGTGGAACAGGACGCCCCGATCACCGTGCGTCTGCCGGCAACTCTAAAGGTCCGCGAGTCTTCGAAGGTAAGCCGGGAGTAGATGGGCGCTGCTCTGCGGTGGACACTCTCGCTCAGGGGCTCGCGCGTACTTCGACCAAGTGTTCCGGCAAATCGCTCCGGTCAGTTTCCGACATGTCCGCCGAAGGCCGACATGGAGGCGATTCAATCTTCTGCAGTCAACTCCGTGCTCAAGACGCTAATCAGGTTCGCTATTGGCTGCCACAAAGTTCAACAATGCCAGGACCATAAGGATCATCGCCACACCCAAACCCACCCAGCGCAGAGCGCCCTCTCTGAGAAAATTCGCTATGATTAACGTAAACCACCAAGCGCAAGCGCAGCGCGACCTATACGTAGCTTGAGCTTCTTTCGAGTCTGCATAGGGCATTAAGCTTATCATGGGGCGATTGTGAAGCGTCCCCCCATCAAAAGCCAGTTGGTAGTGTAGTAGTGTAGTCGCCGTCCCGGACTCATGCCGCTTCGCGCGCCAGCAGGATCACGACACAACCTCCAAGAGGGTTGACTCCGACCGATTGCGAGTTGCATGACTGGAGACAAGCAGGGCTTCATCAGCCGTCCTTCTTCAGGTTGTTTCCCGGTTCAGCAGCGAGTAGGCCGGGACAAGCTGAAGCCTTGTCGCCTCAGAAATCGTACTTATCGATATTGTCTTTATTAAAGATGAAAGGACTGCCCAGAATCACCTGCGTGTCCCGCACTTCGATACTCCCCAGGCGGCCCACCTGCAGCGGGCCCTTTCCCATTTGCCCCCGCACCAGCATGCCTGCCACCTGCACCGTCAGGTATCCCAGATCGCGGGTGTTCCATAGCACCACGGCCTGCACTACGCCATCGTGTACGTAGCGCTTGCACAAGTTCGGCAGGGAAAGTCCGATCACGTCGACGTCCTTCCGGCCGGCCTGCTGCACGGCCTCGGCGGCGCCCGGCACCGCGGGGGCGGAGATCGCCACAATCAGCTTCACGTTGGGATACACCTTCAGGATCGTCTGCGTCTCGGTAAACGCCTTGTCGCGATCGTCGTCGCTGGGGCGAATGGTGGCCAGTTTCAGTTGCGGATATTTCTCCGCCGCGCGCCGGCGAATATTGTCGATCCAGGCATTCTGATTGGCCGCGGTCAGAGTCCCCGTCACGATGGCGAACTCTCCCTTGGTGCCGAGCAGGCGCGCGCCCTCGTCGGTCAGGGTGACGCCGATTCCCTCCGGCGTCGCCTGATTGATGAAGAAGTCGCGCGCGTCGATCTCCGAGTCGGCATCCCAGGTCAGCACCTTGATGCCCCTGGAGCGCGCCTTGCGCAGCACCGTCGAGATTCCGGGCGCATTCTCCACCGCGACGGCGATGGCATCCACTCCGCGCGTGATCCAGCCTTCCACCACTTCGTTCTGCTTGGCCGCGTCCAGGCCCGTGGGCCCGTCCCAAATGAGGTCGACTCCCGCTTCCTTTGCTGCCTCTTCGGCGCCGGCGCGGCAACTGATGAAATACGGATCGCCCTTGGCCTTCGGCATCATCGCGATCACCGGGCGGCGCGCGGTGGCGCCTGCCGCCGGTAACGGTCCGCCAACTTCCGAGGGACGCAGGGAGCGCACCAGCCACACATTCGTGCCGGCCACAATCAGCGATCCGCCGAGAATCGCCGCGCACAGGACCGCAAGTTGAGAGTTCCTCATGGTATCAGCCTCTTCCTCCGCCGCCTCCGCACCGCGGGCGCGCAGTCGCCCGAGCCCGATCGTCAACACCAGCACTACGCCCGTCAGCACGCCCGTCAATTCGGACGGCAGCGCCGCCAGCCGCAATCCGTTCTGCAATACCGAAATCGCGAACAGCCCCAGCACCGTGCCCCAGATGGTGCCCCGCCCTCCGAAAACCGAGGTGCCGCCGAGCACCACGGCGGTGATGGCCGCGAGCTCGTAACCCGTGCCGGCATCCGATTTCGCCTGCCCCAGGTGGGCCACATAAATGATGGCGGCGACACTGGCCACGAATCCCGACAGAAAATACAGCAGCGCGATCCGCCGGCCGGTGCGGATGCCCGCATAGCGCGCGCCGGACGGGCTGAATCCGATAGCGTACAGGGTCCGCCCGATCGCCGAGCGATGCAGCAGGACCCAATAGCCCACCACCGCCGCTGCCAGTGCCGAAAGCTGTACCGGCACACCGCCGATATAGCCCTGCCCCAGGCGCAGGAATCCCGCGGGGAAGCCTGAGTAATTCTCCGCCCCTTTGGTGATGCCTTCGGCGATGCCGCGGAAGAGCGAGAGGGAACCGAGCGTGACAATCAGCGGCGGCAGATTCAGGCGCGTAATCAGCGCCGCATTGAGTGAGCCGGCGAGGCACCCGAGCATCAGCGCTACGCCCGCCGCCGCGGCAATCGAAAAGCCGGCATCGCGCCACAGGGCGCCGAAGACCACCGCCGAGAGCCCCATTAACGAGCCGACGGAAAGATCGATCCCTCCGGTGATCATGATGGGGGTCATCGCCAGGGCAAGCAGGCCCAGCTCCACGCTGAGCCGCACCACTTCGAAGAAGTTTGCCAGGGTGAAGAAATTCTCGCCGATGGCGGCGAAGATGGCGAGCTCGACGGCCAGTGCCAGAGCCAGCACCCATTCGCCGTTGGGGGACAGGCGCTGCAGCCACGGCCTATGCTCCTTGAACGCCAACGATGCCTGCATGGCTTTTTGAACGGACGCGAATGGCGTCCCGGATTGCGTCCAGAGATACCGCGGCCAGTATGATGCCGCCCTCGATGGCGCGCTCCCAGTAGGCGCTGAATCCCAGGAACGTGAGCGCGGGTCCGATCACGCCCAACAGCAGCAACCCCAGCATGGTGCCGGCCACCGTACCGCGGCCGCCCGAGATGGCCACGCCGCCCACCACCGCTGCGGCGATGACTTTCAGTTCCAGCCCCAGGCCGGCATTGCTGGGGATCTGATGGAAACGCACGGCATTAAACACCGCCGCGAAGCCGGTGAGCGCGCCGGTGATGACGAAGACCGCGAAGACTACGCGCGACGGATCGATGCCCATCAGCCGCGCCGCATTGGGGTCGGAACCGGTGGCATACACCACGCGCCCCGCCGCCAGATTGCGCAGGCCCCAGGAGACGCCCACGGTAAGCGCTGCCGCGCAGACGATGGTGATGATCTCGCTGGCCGTCTGCGATTGTCCGAACCACTGAAAATCGGGCGGCAGATCCTGCACCCACGCGCCTTGCGTGACCCAGCGCAGGCCGTCGCGCAGCGCCACCATGGTGGCCAGCGTAACCACGATGGAAGGGATTCCGACCCACGCCACCAGCGCTCCATTGACCGCTCCCATTGCTGCGCCGGTGAGGCACGCGGCCGCACCGGCCAGAGGCGTCGGCAAACCCAGATGGGCAAAAACTCCCGCCGCGACGCTGCAAATGGCGAACTGCGACCCCACCGAAATATCGATCTGCCCGGTGAGGATCACGAGCACCATGCCGAGCGCCACGATGAGCACCGGCATGTTGGCCAGCACCAGGTCGCGCTGGTTCGCGAAGGTGAAAAAGCTGGGCGCCGCGAAGGCCAGCACCGCGGCGACCGCCAGGATCGCCACCACCAGGGAAATTTCGCGCCGCTCCAGAGCCCGCATCACGCTTCGCCCTGCGCGTGCCCCAGGGCGAGCGCGAGAAGCCGCTCCTGCGTCGCCTCGGCACGCGATAGAATGCCGGCAATCCGGCCTGCGCGCATCACGGCAATTCGATCGCTCATCCCCAAAATCTCCGGCAGCTCCGAAGATATCATGACCATCGCCATCCCTTTTCCCGCCAGGTCCACCATCATCTGGTGGATCTCGGACTTCGACCCGATGTCGACACCCTGCGTAGGCTCGTCGAGAATCAGCACCTTCGGCTCGATGGCCAGCCACCTTGCGAGCGCGACTTTCTGTTGATTGCCGCCCGATAGCGAACCCGTCTCCGCATCGAGCGATGGCGTCTTCACGCGCAGTTGGTCCACGAACTGGCGCGCCAGCCGCCGCTCCATCCCCTGGTCAAGCAGACCGTGCCGCGAAACAGCGCGTAAGCTCGCCATGCTGACATTGGCGGCGACGGCCATCTCGAGCACCACGCCATGCTGCCGCCGGTCCTCCGGCAGATAGCCGATCTTCAGATCGATGGCATCCGTCGGCGACTCAATTCGTACCGGCTTGCCATGCAGCAGAATCTCGCCGCCCTCGGCCTTTGTGAGGCCGAAGAGCGTTTCCGCCAGCTCCGTTCTGCCGGCGCCCACCAGGCCTGCCAGCCCCAGGATTTCGCCGCGCCGAACGGCGAAACTGACGCCGCGAACCCCGCGCGACCGCAGACCGCGCACCTCCAGCACCACGTCGCCGATGGGAACCTCGCGCTTCGGGAAGACCGTCGCGATGTCGCGCCCCACCATCAGCCGGATCAGTTCCGCGGGCTCTACCTCGCGCAGATCGCGTGTGGCGATGCTCTGGCCGTCGCGCAGCACTGTGACACGATCGGCGATAGACGCGATCTCCTCCAGGCGGTGCGATATATAGATGATGCCGTGGCCGACGTCGCGCAGCGCGCGAATCACGCGGAAGAGGCGCTCCACCTCGCGCTCGGTCAGAGAGGCGGTCGGCTCGTCGAGAATCAGAACTCTGGCCTTCGCGCCGATGGCTTTCGCGATCTCCACAATCTGCTGTTCCGGCATGCTTAGCGTGGAGACCGTGCGGGCGGGGTCAATCTCCGCGCCGGCGCGTTCCAGCAGTTCGCGCGCCAGCCGGTTGCGGGCGTCCCAATCGACGCGGCGCCACACGCCCGCGCTTTCCAACGCGAGCGCGATATTCTCCGCCACGGTGAGATCGGGGAACAGGGCAGGCTGCTGATAGACTGCGGCGATTCCCAGGGACTTCGCGAGCGCCGGGCTGTGATGCGGCACCGCGTGGCCATCCACCGTGAGCGTGCCCGAATCGGGCTTCACGGCGCCGGTGATAATCTTGATCAGGGTGGACTTGCCGGCGCCGTTTTCGCCCACTAAAGCGTGTACTTCCCCGGGCCGCAATTCGAGCGAGACCCCCTTGAGGGCCTGCACTCCCGCGAAAGATTTCGCAATCGCGACCGCTGAGAGAAGGGCCATCCTGTTATCCGAGGCTCTCCGGAATAGCGTCCGCGTGAGCCGTCAGGGCACGATATTCTACCTCGATGCGGCTTTTAGCCGGCAGCCAGCGGTACGCCGGAGTGCCGAACAGGCTGCCGCGCGCGATCATCTGGCGGCGCGTTTCCGGCATCGGCGAGACACCGAATTCCATGCCGCGGGTCAGCGTCCTGCCGTTCCAGGGCGCGAGAATCCGGCTGCAGTTCTCTTCCCAAATCCCCATCCACGGAAAATCGGCCCGCTTCCAGACGTAGCCGAAGGCCAGCCGCGCTGCCGGTGAGTATGCTAGAAAAAACGCATCGTCGCGGGCTTGGTCCATCAGGTGTGCGGTGAACGCGCCGGAAGCCGCATCGCCATTCATCACGCGAAGGTCGGCGAGGCCACCGCCGGAGCGCGGCGCGAAAGGCCACTCGAACTCCTCGCCCGCGGCCAGATAGTCATGGCTGCCAAATTCGCCTTCGAAGACCTTGGACCGCGTGGCCGAAGAGCGAAATGCGGTCACTCCTTTTTCCAGGAACGGCGGCCCCAGGGTGACGTGCTCGGTCCAGGCGATGGCCCTATCGCTGGCGGTGAGATTCTCCACCGATTCGCGAATGGCCACGGTGCGGCCGTGCAATTCCAGGCGCCGTTCGAAGTCGAGCTGGGCCAGCGGGAGGCGCGCGCGCATCAGAAGCGCGCCATCGCGTTCTGTTACCTCATAGCGCACCACCGGGCCTTCGCCATGCACGGTCAGGCCGGCCGCGGCTTCCTCCACGGAGGGTCCGCCGAAGATATCCAGGCAGAGATTGTGCCCCATAATGCCGGCCAGCAGCCGGCTTTCGGCATTGTCGCCGAAGCGCTCGCGGTGATCCGCATCGAGCAGGAATTGCGAAGGCTCAATCGACTGCCAGGGCGGCGTCCACAACGGATTGACACCCGTCTCGCGGTCGAGAATCGCGGCAATGTGCCCGCCTTCGTGCAGCACCGTGACACGCAAGTCTTGATTCTCGATGGAGGTGCAGCGCCGCCCAAGGTAAGTTGCCGCACCCGGGTCTTCTTTCATGGAAGCCTCTACTGAAAAATGAGCCGATCCTTCTTAGCTTCGATCTTGGCCAGGTCCACACCCGGGACTTTCTCCAGATCCGCAATCGACTTGAAGGGGCCGTTCTTCTCACGGTACTGGACGATCCGCGCGGCCTGCGAGCGCAGCAGCGACATCCCGGCTTCGAAATCGATGGCTCGGGCTTTGTTGACGTCGATGCGCACGACCGCATCGACAGGATAATGCGCGGACAGGTAGTTGAGTACCGCCCGCATCTCCTCGTCTGTCGCCTTCATTCCCAGCGAGCCCATTTTGTCCATGGTGGCCTGCCATCCGGCGCGATCCTGGCGCAGGGAGATGGAGCGCTCCACTTCGTGGCACTGCGCGCACAGCTTCAACGTCTCCGCTTTGCCGGCCCCGTCCGGCAACTGCGCCCACGCACTCGCGGCGAACAGGGAAAGAATAGCTCCCGTTATAAGGGCCCTAAGGGAAATTCTGTTCTCGTTTCGTGGGGCGCGCTGTCCGCGACGATTGGCGCGAGAGGCCAGCTGATGAAGGCGTACACCGCCGCCCATTCTGACTTCACGGACCCGAAGGGGCCGCTTCTGACTCCTGACTTCCATATCCCGCAGGGATATCAAGGCGAAGCCTTGCCTGGTTAGGATTCGTCCCATAAATAACCTCAGTGCTCAATAGGGAAACCGAACGCGTACAACGTGCCATCGTGCGTGCCCAGGTACACCTGCGTCCCGCCGCCCGATAGCCCACCGCCGTGTACGAAAGACGCGATCGCCTTGCCGCTGTTCCATAAGCTCCTGCCGGTGGCGCCATCGAACGCGTACACTACCGCCGGCACGGAACGCTGGGCCCGTTGCGCTGCCGGCAACTTAGTATCATCGCTGACGAACTCGCCGCTCGATGCCGCGAATACCACGCCGTTCACGATGAGCGGCGTCAGCGGGACTACCATCTCGGGCGACGCCCAGGCCTTCTCCAGCGTCAGGCTGCCGTTCTGAGTCACCACTTTCCACGACAGTATCGCATTGGACGTCGCCGCCAGCAGGTAACGGGAGCCCCCCGCGTCCTGCCACTCCGCCAGCGCGCCCGACGTGAACTTGTCGCTCGCGGCCAGCACCTCTGACTGATACACAGGGGTGCTCAGCGCCTCCCCGTCCAGCACATAAATCCGCCCGTCCCGCGTGGCCGCGGCGATCATGGTTTTTGTGTCGACTTGGAAGACCACGGGAGAAGTCGCGAACTCGTGGCCGGAGCTGAAAACATCCTTGAGCTTGAGCGTCTTCGGCTCCAGGTTCACCAGATCCCCGGATTGCGTGGTGAGATAGACCGTTTTATCGGGGCCGAACGCCGCTCCCACCGAGCCGGCGATGCCGCCGCGGGCAGGTTGCCAGCTAGTCACCTCGTTGGAAACGATATCCAGGGCCCAAACGGCATTGGGCGCGCCACCGCAGCCATCGGCGGTGACTGCGTACGCCACATCGTCCACTACGATCAGGCCCTCTCCATTGGCGTTCGGTGGAAGGAACTTCACCGGTGGGGAAGGCTCCTCGCCATTGGAGACGTACAGCGAGTGGAACATGCCGTCGCTCGAAATGGAATGGACGAAATTCGGCATGCGGCCCGGGTCGCGGCCACCGGGAGGCGTTGCAGGAGGAGGCGGCGGTGGGGGAGGCGGAGCGGCCGCGCGGGCAAGGTACTCTTTCAAGGTCACGGCCCCTTCATTCGGTTCGCCGACTCCGCTTTTCGCCGCGGTGCCGCGGCCGCCGCCGCCCCGCCCCGCGGGAGGCGCCGGGAAGGCCACGGAGACCGGGCGCGCGACGTTGGCAGTCATGCCGCCGGGGCAGATCACGGACGCGCCCGCCGGTCCCGTAGCTGGCATCGCGGTTGTCTGCCACTCCAGCCGGCCGAGATCGGTATCTACCGCGAATACCTGGTTGGAGCTGCCGCCCACTATGGCCATTGAGCGGAAGCCGCGATAGCCGATATAACCGGTCAGCAGAGATGCCGGCGTCAGCGCGTTCAACTGGCGGGCCTCGTTATGGAGCTGAAGCTTCCACACCAGCGCGAATCCCGGCCGGCTCAACGCGTCCGGCGAGATTTTGGCGTCATTCCTCACCCACGAGGAGCGATGCGCATCGCCGCCGGCCGTACTGAAGTCCCCCGTGCCCCGTCCGAATTGCGCGCGCGCCACTCCGTTCAGGAGGCAAACGCCGGCGCTCCACAGAGCCACTATCGAAGCTCTTCGCATGGCCTCTCCATTCATTTTTTCTCCAGCGCTTCCGCAATAGCTTTCTCGGCCAGCGGAGCCATTACGCCATAACCCGCATCGTTCGGGACCAGACCATCCACTGTCAGTTCCTTGCGCAGATTGCGTCCGTCGGCCAGCGCGGCGTAATAGTCCAGGTAAACCGATCCGCTCTTGGCGGCGTA
>CAZARO010000028.1:0-13942 GCA_964487165.1 uncultured Solibacteraceae bacterium
GATGCCATACCGCGGATCGTTCTTAAGTTCGCGCAGCCGGGCCGCCGTCTTCTCATCGGGCGCCAGCAGGATGGAGCCCGACTGTATAACCTCCGGAACCACCGTCTTCAAGTTCACGATCTTGTCCACGCGCTCGAAGCCGTGATCCGATACGACGGCGACGGCCGATCCCGCCGGCAGCGCGGCAACGATGTTTCCAATCAGTTCATCGCTATGTTCCAGCGTGGCGAATGACTCGCGGGTGAAGGGTGCATTATCGTGCTCTTCGGAATCGAGATCCACCAGATGCAACAGCATCAACCCCGGCTTCTCATGCCGCAGGATCCACAGCGCGGCCATGGTGCGGATGCGATCGTCCATCCATTGCTGCGCGAACTCGGGGCAATCGGCCGCGATCTTCGTCACCAGATCTGGCGGATTCGATTTGCTCTCGATGGACCGGATATCCATGTCGCCGCCGCGGCGCAAGGCGAAATACTCAGGCAGATTCCAGTCCACGGGCGCATTAACGGTAACCGGCCACGTGATCGCGGCGATCGTCAAACCGGCCTTGTGCGCCGCGCCAATCAGGTTGGGCGATCGTATCTGCGAATAGTCGAGATACTTCTCTCCCGGCGGACGCCAGTTGCTGAGGATTCCATGCACCACCGGATCGACGCCCGTGAGGATGGTGGTGTGAGAGGGCCAGGTGATGGTCGGCACCACGCCGATCACGCCTTTCGAATACTGACCCTCGCGCATGAGTCTGCGGAGCGTGGGAATCTTCAATCCCATCCGGTCGGCCTGGGCAAGGTACCGGTTGTCCAGGCCGTCAACGGAAATCACGACCAGGGGCTGCGCCGCGAAAAGAGAACCGGCCAGCAGTGCGGTGAGGATCGATGTCCGAATCATGGAAGCAGCTCAAAACACGATCCGCAAGCCGAAACGGAAGTACCTGGGATCGATCAGGCGCCCGAGGGGGTTCACGCTCGTGATCGTATCATAGCCATTCAGGCTCTTCACCGACCCGTTCGAATTCAGTTGGAGGCTCGACACGTTCGACGCCGGGTTACTGAAATGCGGGGTATTGCTGACGTTGAAGGCTTCCGCGCGAATCTGGGTTCTGATGCGCTCCGTGATGCGGAAATCGCGGAAAATGTTCACGTCGAGATTCGTGCTACCGGGTCCGCGAAGCGTGTCGAAACCGGCGTTCCCGAAAGACGCCGTGGTAACCGGCGCGAACGCCAGCGGGTTGAAATACGGCTGGCCGCCCAGGCCGCTTCCCACCACGCCAGCGTTAGGCAAAATTTGGTTCGCCGTCTGCGTATTGCCCGGGCAATTGCAGGAGGTTGCCGACGACGTGATGCTGAAGGGAGCGCCCGAGTAATGCGTGAAGAGTCCGCCCGTTGTCCAGCCGCCGGCAATCTGCGAAAGCACGCCGTGATCCAGGTACGGCTTCTCCTTTCCGAACGGCAACTCATAGTTAGCCGCCCAGACCAGCGCGTTGGGGCGATCCAGCGTGGAGGTATAGCGATCGTAATTCCGGTACTGCGGGATCAGAATCGACGTGTTCATCGAGATATCGTGCGAATAAGTGTACGCCAGGCGGGTGGCAAAACCGTGGGCGAAACGCTTGGCGACGGTGGCCTGCAAGGACTCATAGATATCGGACTCCAGAGGGTCCGCATAAGTGAGAGATCCGGTGATGCCGTACTGGTAGAGAGGCTCGCTGGCGGTTCCACCACCCAGTTGGCCGTAGTTGAGATTGTATTCGGTGTACTCGTGGACCACGTGCGTCCCCACATACCCTGCCTGGACCGTCCAACCGCCCTTGAACTCTTTTTGCGCCGTGACGTTGTATGACTCGGCATAGCCGCGCTTGAAAACCTTCGGATCGGTAAACAGATTGCCCGTGCCGGCCGGAACAACCGTCGCGCCGTTGGTGAGGCTGGGCGCTACGATCGACGGAATGCCGTTACTGAGGTTGCCGGGCGACGAATAGGAGTTGGCGCCCGTGTAGCTGACGTTGACCTCGTCGGGATAGGCCATCAGACCGTCGCTGGACATGTTATTCTGTACGGGCGAGATCGAAAAGCCCGCGCGAATCACGAAGTCCTCCCTCACCCGGTAGGCGAGGCCGAGGCTGGGAGCGAATAATTTGTTCGAGACTTTGATACCGCAATCGGTGGGAAAGCCTCCCACGCCGCATTGCTGTACCACGTCGGTGGCAGGATTGTAAAAGTTGATTCCTTTGTCTGCCTCGGTGGGAACAGGGTAATGCTCCCAGCGCACTCCGTAATTCACGGTGAATTTGCGGCTTATCTGCCACTGGTCCCGCACATAAAAAGCCAACTCCCACGTCCGCAGCGTGAGGTACGGCTGCTGGATCTGCAGGGAGTTCGTCTCCGTCTGCGGAACGCCCAGCAGGAAATCGGCGATCTGGTTGTACTGGTTGGAACTGGGGCCGCCGTTCAAGGAGGTCACGCCGCCGGTGAACGTGAAATTGGTGGGCGCGGTTTCGATGTGGTTCTCGTGCTGGCGGCTCAGGTCGACGCCAAACCGAATGGTGTGCGTGCCCTTAATCTTGGTGGCGTTGGCGACATATTCGAACAGCGGGTCCTTATATTCCAAAGCGGAGTAAGAGTCACCCATCACGACATAGTTCGACATGCTGAACTTCGGTACGCCGCCGGCCCACGGGAGATTGCCGGTGTTAGTGCCGGGAATCCCGAGAACATCCAAGCCGTACTTCGTGTTGGACTCGGTGGGAAGTAGATACTGGTGGGCCTGCGTCACGCCAAAGGTCCCATCGATCACAAACGAAGGGCTGAACACATAAGTGGCCGAACCAGAGATAGCCAGGGTGTTGCCGTGCTGTTGATAGTTACACGCGCCGCATGCTGTAAATGGGTGCGAACCGCCCAAGATGGGGCCGTAAATCGGATCGAATACCGCGTTGTAGGGCTGAGTACCATAGCGGAACGAAATCCGGAGCTTCTGAGTGGGGGTATAGTCGAACTTTGTATCGATCTTGTGCAGGTTGTAGAAGGAGGGCTCGTTCTCGTAAAAGTTGTTCACGCTCCCGGCGGGCGTACCCACGTTGACATTGGTGGGCGGAATCAGGGGAATCAGCTTGGCGATGATGGGATTAATCCGGGTGGAGGGAATGATGTTGCCCGGAAATGGCGTCCTCCCGGTGCCATTCGCGTTGCCCGTGCTCGGATCGTAGATCGGATTCGCCGAGAACGACTCATTTCCCGAGAGTTCATGTGCCGAGGGAATCGAGAGGAGACCCGAATTCGCCTGCCGCAGATAGTCCCCCTCATAGCTTCCAAAGTAGAACAGCTTGTCTTTTATGATGTGCCCGCCCAGGAATCCGCCGTCGTTGTTGTCCACCAGATGTCCGGGTTTGGAGACGCCGCTGGCGTTGGAGAAGAAGTTGTTGGCCTGGAAAAAGCTGTCGATGTTATAGG
Organism: uncultured Solibacteraceae bacterium; assembly: GCA_964487165.1. Lineage (GTDB taxonomy): Bacteria > Acidobacteriota > Terriglobia > Bryobacterales > Bryobacteraceae > PALSA-129. The sequence continues at coordinate 3,453 of CAZARO010000028.1, forward strand.
CGTAGGCCGCTCCGTGTGTCTGATTGGAGCCGCTCTTGAGCATTACGTTGACGGAGGCGCCGCCGGCGAGCCCCTGCTCCGCATCGGTGGCGTTAGTGGCGACATTGACGTTCTCGATGGCTTCAATAGAGGGCACGAAAGTCGTCTGGTATTGTTGCCAGGGATTCATCGCGCTCACACCTTCGATGCGTACGTCGGCGCCGCTGATACTGGTGCCGTTAAACGCGAACTCCATCGATTTCGACGGGTTGTTGGTTCCTCCGCCGAGCTGTCCGGAAGGCGGGGTCGTGCCGGGAACCAACTGCATCAGGCCTTCATAAGTACGGGTCGGCTGAGGCAGATTTTCGAGCACTTGAGAGCCGATCTCGGCGTGTACGTCCGCGCGATCCGTCTGCAGCGCGGCGGATTCGGCCGCCACTTCAACGGTCTCGGTCTGGGAGCCTAGCTGAAGCTGTGCATCCACGCGCACTACGTTGTTCTGGTATACCACCACGCTGGAGGAGACAAAGCCGCGAAACCCTTCCTTGCTGATATCTATCTTGTAAGTGCCGGCCGGTACCGTGGTGACGTTAAATACTCCCGCCTCATTGGTCAGCACGGAGCGAGACTCGTTGGTGGAAGTCTCCGTGATCTTGACCGCGGCTCCGGGAACGCCGGCTTGAGTAGCGTCGGTAACATTGCCCACGATGGAGCCGAAAAGCACCTGCGCGGAAGATCTTTGATTAGTAACTGTTAGCAACAGACAAAATATGAGAACCCTGCAGACATAGATCGGCTGAGTGACACTTCGCATGGATACGACCCTCCTGTCGATTATTGGCTTGGCCCCGTTTGTTATCAGATTAGAGGCGTTTACCAACCCTGTCAAGAATCAATCCGGTATCATCTTGGTGTCAAATAAGTAACAGTTACATAACTGAAATTCGAACCGCGGCAATCCGGTGCGCGCGGGAGATCGCGCGGCGGCCGGCCATTCGTGAACGTTCCGTTACAGACATCGAGGTCATTTGGGACGGTGCGATATGGGACAATAGCTCCCAATGGTCGAACAGCTTCGCCCAGGCGTCTCCGCGCAGAAGGCGCGGATCTGCATCTTCGATTTCGACGGCACCCTCTCTGTCATCCGCTCCGGATGGATGGAGGTGATGGCGCCCATGATGGTGGAGATCCTGCTGGATCTGAAGACCGGGGAGTCCGAAGAAGAACTGCGCTGCGTGGTGGAGGATTTCATCTGGCGCCTCACCGGTAAGCAGACGATATACCAGATGATCGAGCTCGCCGGCCAGATCGCCAAGCGGGGTGGCCGGCCGCTGGAGCCGCTGGTCTACAAGAGAATGTACCTCGATCGTTTGCACCGCCGCATTCGCTACCGCCTGGAAGAGCTTCGTCAGGAAAAGGTCCCGCCTGAGAAATATCTGGTGCCGGGCGCGCGCGAACTGGTCCTCGCCCTGCGGGAACGCGGGCTGTCGCTCTATCTCGCCAGCGGCACAGACCAGGAGTACATGCGCGAAGAGGCCCGCCTGCTTGGCATGACGCCTTATTTCGACGGCGGCGTTTATGGCGCGCTCGACGATTATCAGAGTTTCTCCAAGAAGGCGCTGATTCAAAAACTCCTCGATGCTCCCGGCGTGAGTGGCGACGAATTCCTGGGCTTCGGCGACGGCTACGTGGAAATCGAAAACATCAAGGAAGTGGGCGGTGTGGCCGTGGGCGTCGCTACCGCCGAGCCCGAGTGCCGCGTGGTGGACCAATGGAAGCGGCGCCGCCTGGCCGGCGTGGGCGCGGACTTCATCGTCCCCAATTTCCTCTGCCGCGAGGAACTGCTCAAGAAGCTGTTCGCCAATGGCCAGTAAATATCCGCTCTTCGACCGCTCCCGTCTGCGCCTTCGCCCGCTCGCCGAACGCGCGCACGATCTGCACCTGGATCACTGGCTGTCGCTTGACGATGCCCCGCTCCCCTACGAGCATCCCCAATTGGATGACGTCGCCGCCCGCATCGTCACGGCGCAGCGCACGGGCGCGGCGCGCATCCTCATGATGGGAGCGCACGTGCTCCGCGCCGGCGTCAATCGCCAGATCGTCGACCTCATGGAACGCGGCCTGCTGGATCACATCGCCATCAACGGCGCGGGCGCCATTCACGATTACGAACTGGCGCGCATCGGCGCCACTACCGAGAGCGTGGCGCGCTACATCCGCAGCGGCGAATTCGGTCTGTGGCGCGAGACCGGCGTGCTCAACGATTGGATCCGCGAAGCCGCTGCCGAACAATTGGGGCTGGGTGAAAATGTCGGGCGCCGCATCGCGCTCAGCGATTTCCCCCATCGCGATCTGAGCGTGCTGGCGGCCGCATGGCGGCTCTCCGTGCCGGTCACCGTACACCCGGGCATCGGCTACGACATCATCCATGAGCATCCCAACTGCGACGGCGCATCGCTGGGCGAGACTGCGCTGCGCGATTTCCTGATCTTCGCCCGCGCCGTGGAACGCCTGGAGGGCGGCGTCCTGCTTTCCTTCGGCTCGGCGGTGATGGCTCCGGAGGTTTATCTGAAGGCCCTCGCCATGTCGCGCAACGTCGCCCACCAGGAGGGCCGCGAGATCCGCCATTTCGCCACCGCGGTATTTGACCTGGTGCCCATCGAGGGCGATATCCACCGGGAGCGCCTCAAAACGGACCCCGCCTACTATTTCCGGCCCTATAAAACCATCCTGGTGCGCACGGTGGCCGATGGCGGCGAAAGCTTCTATTTTTGCGGCGATCATCGCGCTACGTTCCCGGCGCTGCGGCGCGCTATCTTGAAACAGGCATGACCGCGACAGAAATTTTGGCGGCGATCCCCAGGCTGTCGGCACTGGTGGTAGGGGACATTTGCCTGGATCGCTGGTGTACTTACGACCCCGCGACCACCGAACCTTCCCGCGAAACCGGCATCCCGCGCATCGGCGTGGTCCGGACCGAGGTGACCGCGGGAGCCGGAGGCACCGTGGCCAATAACCTGGCCGCCCTGGGCTGCGGCCGCGTGGCCGTGCTGGGAGCCATCGGCAACGATGGTTTCGCCGTGGAGCTTTCGCGCGCCCTCGAAGCGCGCGGCGTCTCCGACTTATGCATCCGCGCGGATTCCATGCAGACCTTCACGTACACCAAGGTCATCAACCGCGACACCGGAATCGAAGATCAGCCGCGCCTGGATTTCATCAACACCGCGCCGCTCGAAAGCTCGATCGAACGCCAACTCCTCGACCGCCTGCGGAAGGAGGCCGGCGCCTTCCATGCCATCGTCGTCTCCGACCAGGCCGAAACCAGCCGCGGCGGTGTAGTGACCGCGGCCGTGCGGGACCTGCTGCGCGAACTGGCGCTGGCTCACCCCGAGAAGATCTTCTTCGCCGATTCCCGCGCGCGCATGCAGCACTTCCGCGGCGTCATCGGCAAGCCCAACCAGCAGGAGGGCGAAGCTGCCTGCCGATCGTTGTTCGGCCGCGTCGACTACCCGGCGCTGCGCCGCCACATGGAGGCCAGTCTGCTGATGGTGACGCATTCCGGCGAGGGCGTGCTGGTGGTGGATGGCAGCGGCGAACAATGGGTCCGCGCGCGGCCGGTGGCTCACCCGGTGGACATTTGCGGAGCCGGCGACAGTTTCTCCGCCGGTGCGGTACTGGCCATGGCGGCCGGGGCTGCGCCCGCGGAGGCCGCTTCCTTCGGCAATCTGGTGGCCTCCATCACCATCATGAAAAAGGGAACCGGCACCGCTTCCCCCGAGGAGGTTGAAACCGCATGCAAGTCCTGGCCATAGATATTGGCGGCACCAAATTCACGCTCGCGGCCTTCGATGGTGACCGCATGGTGCGGTCGGAGTCGCGCCCTACCGATAAGGAGGGCGGCCGCGATTGGATGCTCGATCAGATCGCCGCGATCGTCGCGGAGTGGCGGCGCGATTTCCGCTTCGAACGTTGCGGAATCGGCTTCGGCGGCCCGGTGAATTTCGCCGAGCAGCGCGTGGCGCTTTCCACGCATGTCGGCGGCTGGCGCGATTTTCACCTCTCCGCGCACCTCGCCGGCCTGCTCGGCGTCCCCGTCGTGATGGACAATGACGCCAACGTGGGCGCCCTCGGCGAGGCCCACTACGGCGCCGGCCGCGGATTTTCGCCGCTCTTTTACATGACCCTCTCCACCGGCATTGGCGGCGGCATTTATGGCGATAGCAAAATTTGGCGCGGCGCGGATTCTTATGGCGGCGAGATCGGACATCTGACCATCCGTCCCGACGGTCCCGAATGCCTGTGCGGCGCTTTCGGCTGTTATGAGCGCATGTGCTGCGGGCTGTGGCTGGAGCGCGATTACGGCAAGCCGGCGAAAGAACTCATGCAGGATCCGGAATTCGTGCGCCGCTACGTGGTAGATCTCGCACTCGGGCTCAAGACTTGTATCATGTTATTGAATCCCGCGCGCATCGTCATTGGCGGCGGGATCAGCAAGGCGGGCGAGGCCCTTTTCGGCCCGTTGCGCGCCGAACTGCGCAGAGTGGTGACAAGCTGGTCGGCGGCACGCATCGACGTGGTGCCGGCGGCGTTAGGAGATGCCAGCGTGCTCTACGGTGCGCTGGCACTGGTGCAGGAACTGTGAGGAAAGACTCGTGAGTTTTGCCGCCGAATATAAGAGAAGCACTCTCGAAGCCATCGAACACATCGATCTCGATAAGGTGGACCAGGCAATCGAGTGGTTCCGCGAGGCGCGCGCCGACGGCCGCTCCATCTTCGTCTGCGGCAACGGCGGCAGCGCCTCCACGGCGTCGCATTTTGCCTGCGATATGGTGAAAGGCGCCAGCTTCGACCGGCCTACGCGCTTTCGCATCATGGCCCTCACCGATTCCCTGCCCACGCTCACGGCCTACTCCAACGACGTGGGCTACGACGTGGTGTTCGTCGAACAACTGCGCAATTTCGCCGAGCCCGGCGACCTGTTCATGGCCATCAGCGGCTCCGGCAATTCGCCCAACGTAGTGCGTGCCATGGAATACGCCAATTCCACCGGATGCCGCACCATCGCGCTCACCGGCCGCGACGGCGGCAAGCTCGGACCCCTGGCGCAGCTCAATATCCAGGTGGGCGTCCCGCACATGGGCCGCATTGAAGAGGCGCACATGGTGGCCTGCCACATGATCTGCTATTACTTCATGGACACCGAGGGGTGACGCGCCTTTGAGGCGGCCGATCGCGGGCTGAAGCCCTTGCCACCGCCTGGTGGGGTGGGCTTCAGCCCGCCAGTTCACTCGGCCTGCCAATGCGTTCATGCGCCCTACAAGCTCTTCAAATACGCAATCACCGCCTTTCGCTCTTCGCCGTCTTTCAGCCCGAACTCCATATCTGTACCCGGCGCCATCGCATTGGGGTCCGTCAACCATCGCTCCAAGGCCGCCGCATCCCAGTGGATGGCCGCCTTCTTCAGCGCCTCCGAGTATTCGAAACCCGGCACACTCGCCGCCTTGCGGCCGAACACACCGCGCAATCGCGGACCTTCCATATTCGTGTCGAGCGCGTGGCACCCGCTGCAACGCCGCGCGAACAGATCCTTGCCGCGCTTTTGCGGAGTGCCCCACGCCATCAGCGTCGCCGCGCCGGCCAGCACCGCCAGCACCGCGCTACTCCAGCGTCGCATCCACCACCGCCAGTTGCCCCGCGCCCCCCACATACTCCACTTCGCTGATGCCGAGCACGCCCCGCAGCTTCTCCGCCGGCACCTTCATGGGACCCGCGGAGGGCGCTCTCCCCGGCGCCGGTTGCGGAAACGCCGTCGACATCGCCGTGTGGAACCTCACGTTGCCCTCCACCTTCTGCATCGTCTGGTGAATATGCCCGTTCAGCACCGTTACCGATCCGAACCGCCGCACATAACTCAATGCCTCCTCGCTGTCGGCGGTGCCCCAACCCCAGTCCTGATAAACCGTCCACAGCGGAATGTGCGCGAACAAAACCAGCGGCGTACTCGCCGAACGGCCGCTCAAATCGTCCTTCACCCAGGCCAGTTGATCCGCTCCCAATTTCCCCAGGCCCTCCAGCGCAGCGGAATTCACCAGCCCCACGAAGTGTACGCCCTTGTGGTCGAAGCTATACCAGCCCGTCCCGCTGGTCCCTTTGCCGAAACGCGCCAGGTATTCTTTGCCGTCATCGGCCGCGTTGTCGTGTTCGCCGGGAACGTAATGCACCTGGTTTGTATGGGCACCCTGCAATAACTGGCCGAGCGTATCGAACTCCGCCGGCTTGGCGGCGTGCGTCAGGTCCCCGGTATGAATCAGGAAATCGGGCGCCTGCGGCAGCGCGTTGATCCGGTCGATAGCCACCTGCAGCGTGCCGTTCACATCGCTGTTGGCCGGCTTGTTAAATCCAATGTGGCTGTCGCTGATCTGCACGAATTGAAATCCCTCGCCCGCGCCCGTTTGGCCGAGCAGTTTCGACGACGGCACGCCTCCCGCTATCGTCCAGACTACTCCGGTGCCCGCCCACGCCATACAGCGCAGAAATCCGCGGCGGTCGATGCCGTCGCCTTTCAGTAAGTCGCTCATCATGCCTCCACTTGCCATGACTTCCGCACTGGCGACTTTATTCCCGGGAATAAACCCGGCCACGCACGAGTCTTCTGTAACAGAGCCGCAATGTGTCACAATGGCTGCGATCTCATTAGTGCCTGGAATAATCGCCATGGACCCAGCCAGGAAACTGGCCCTCTTTGAGCAATCCGTCATGCCGCACCTCAACGCGGCATACAATCTGGCGCGCTGGCTTACCCGCTCCGGCCCCGACGCCGAGGACCTGGTGCAGGAGGCCTATCTGCGCGCGTTCCGCTCCTTTGAAACATTCGAAGGCCAGGATGCCCGCACCTGGCTGCTGGCCGTGGTGCGCAACACTTGTTTCACCTGGCTCAAAAAGAAAGGCGGCCAGCCCACCGTCGAATTCGATGAGCAGATGCACAGCCTAGCCGATGAATCCGCCAGCGCCGAATCCGTCCTCCTCAACCAGGCGGCTCTGGGCTCGCTGAATGACTGCCTCGAAGCTTTGCCGCTCGAATTCCGCGAAGCCATCGTCCTGCGCGAGCTCGAAGAGTTGTCCTACAAAGAGATCTCCGACATCGCCTGCGTGCCCATAGGCACCGTAATGTCGCGGCTGGCCCGCGCCCGCAAGCGCCTTCAACAATGCCTGGAGGGAGCCCTCCGATGAACTGCGAAACCGCCCGCCGCCTGATGGAAACCAACGATCCGGCACTCGCCCGGCACTTACTCTCCTGCCCATCCTGCATCCTGCGAACGCAAGCCCACTACTACCAGGCTCCGCCCGCGCTCGAGCAGAAGATCCGCCGGAGTCTGCGCCGCGAGAATGCCGCTCCCCCGCCCTGGCGATGGATGGCCATCGCCGCATCGCTGCTGCTGGTGGTGTCGGCAGCATGGAATCTGGTGCTGCTGCGGTCCCGCGTGGATCCCCGGCAGCTCCTGGCGTCCAATGTGCTCTCCGCGCATCTCCGGTCGCTCGCCGGGACGCACCTGCTCGATGTGCCTTCCTCCGATCAGCACACCGTGAAGCCCTGGTTCGCCGGCAAGCTCGATTTCTCTCCGCCGGTGAAAGACGTGGCGGACTTCCCGCTGCTTGGAGGGCGAGTGGAGTACTTCGATGGCCACGCCGCCGCGGCCCTGGTCTATGGACGCCGCAATCACATCGTCAACCTGTTCGTTTGGCCGTCCGCCGCGCCCGAAACCTCGCAGACGCGCAACGGCTACCACCTGCGAAGCTGGTCCGCAAACGGGATGACGTTCTGGGCTGTCTCCGACCTCAACGAAGCGGAGCTCGCGCAGTTCGTGTCGCTCTACCGGTAAAACGGCGACTTATGCCCTAATGCTTGAACGCCGCGAAACGAAAAGAGTAGCCGACTCCGATGAGGCGGTCCACCGCCGCCGAAGACAGTCCCACCCCGACATGCATGTCGATTTGCTGGTTCGGCGTCAGCTTCAGGGCACTACCGAAGTGCAGCAGATGCCGCGGCCCGCCTGCTTGCGGAAAGTCGCCCACGTATTCCACAAACGCATCCCACGCTTTGGTCAACTGGCGGTCGGCCAGGATCGCGGTCTCTCCCGTCACTTTGTGACTGCCGTCAATGGTCGGCACATACACCGATAACATCCCCGCGATCGTCCAGTTCGGCGACAACGACCGCGACCACGGCAGTTGCGCAGACGGATCGTAGCCGTGGCTCGTAAACGCCCGCGCGCCGGTCGGCAGGCTGAGCGTGAGCACCAGCGAAACGTCGAAGCCGAACACCGGGCCCAGTTGCTGCTTCACCCCCACGGCAAGATCGCCGAAGCCTGACCCTATTCCCTGCGGGCCGAAGTAGTCCGGGGCGATCAAGCGCAACTCGGTCTTCGCGGCCACTCCGACACGCACCCACGTCTCCGGCCCGTCGAGCGTACGCTGCCCACCGCTCACGGTGTCGGCGAACCCGTTCTCCACCTGGATAGTCCCGGCGGGCACCACCACGCTCGAATCCGTCACCGCCGGACGATCCGTGGCGATGGGACTCGGGGTGGCATCGCTGGGGGGCGCCTGCCCGCACGCCAGCCCCGCGGCCAGGAGCACTAAGATGATCGGTCTCACTCAGTAGATTAGAATCGGAGCGGGGAGCGTAAGTCAAATCGGATCTTGCTTCCACTAGCGGCAGGTGACCAACCTTTGCGGAGTAACCGTCAAGCCCCGGCGGCTTCGCTGTCCTCACCTTCGTAGGGGAAACGGTTGACCGCTTTGACGCATTCCGAGAGTGCTTCCAGCAGCGTCTTGCCCCATCCGCAAGGGCGGTAAGGAGCGGTCTTCTGGTTGGTCATCTTGTCGGTTTGCGCGAAGAAATGCATCGTGGGCTCCTTCGGCGTGACGAATTCCTTCACCGTGACGATGAATTCCACTTCAACACCCGGCTGCACCTTGGTGATGGAAAACATGTGCAATTCCGCCAGTTGCTGCGAAGCGTGGGTCTGCGCGAAGCCCCAATCTTCCATGCGATCTCCTGGTGTCAATCTACCACGGGAGAAGCTAAGTGGGGCAAGTTGGCAACAAGTTGGCAACCTGCGGGACGCGGAGGGCCCCTCGTAACCCGCCCGGTCCGCACCGTCGATGCAGCGGAAGGCCGATTACCAATCGGCCGCAGGGTCCGATCCTGCCCCACTTTGGACGCCCTGTGCCAAGCAGAATTCAACAACGTACAGGCGTTTCTGGAGAGCGGTAATTGACCAGGCCCGGTGCGGCGACTGGCGCGGCCGGCCTGCGACCCGAAAACAATATAAACTTCAAAATGAGCTCTGTTCCGGAGGTCCGCATGCGAATTCGCCCGCTCCGCCGATCGGTCTTGAAAGCGTTCGTCAATCCATCGTTCCTGGCGCTGCTTTTTCTGCCGCCGCCGGCAATGCCTCAAGCCGCGCCGGAACAGGCCGTGATTCAAGGCGGAACTCATGTCGTCCTCGTGAATGTGGTGGCGAAGGACAAGCATGGAAAGTTGCTGGACGATCTCGGCCGCGACGATTTCGTGCTGCGGGATAACGGCCAGGAGCAGAAAATCACCCTCTTTGCGCTCGAAAAAACTGGCGACACGCGGCCGGCAGCGGTTGCGAACTCGCCCGCCGGAATGACGTTCACCAACAGGTCCGGGCCGAACAATCCTGCCGTCACCGCCTTTCTTTTCGACGAACTCAACACCCAGCTCACCGACCAGGAACTTGCCAAGAAGGACTTTCTCCGCTACCTGCGCGGGTTGCCCGCCGACAGCCGGGCCGCCGTCTTCGCCCTCGGCGATTCGCTCGCGCTGCTGCACGATTTCTCGCAGGATATGGCTTCCCTGCTGACGGCGCTCACCAAACATTCCAGCCGCGTCAATCCCGAAGTGACGGCTTCCACCGCGCCGCCGGCATCCGCTAATTCGATCTCGGGCGACCAGACCACCAGCGCGCTGTGGGATACCTTTCTGCAGTCCGGCAGCCAGCCCTACATTAATTACACCCAGACGGTCCGCGCCACTCGCACCGCGGCGGCGCTGCAGACCATCGCTGGACATTTGCAGGGTATTCCCGGCCGGAAGACGCTAATCTGGATCTCGGGGGGCTTTCCGATTCAATTAGGCTTACACAACAGCGTCGACAGCCGCCCGCAGAGCAACCCGAACGCGCGGCAGTCTGGCCGATCCAGCGCGCGCGGAGGCGGAGGACAATCGGGCGCCAGCATCCAAACCGCGGCATCGAATGCGGCCGCGGCGGCCAATCCGTCGAGCACCGACTTGCCAGGCGCCGGCCAGTCGTTCGAAAGCGACGTAGCGCGCGCAATTCGCGCCTTGAACGAAGCCGATGTAGCCGTTTTTCCGGTGGACGCGCGCGGCATTACCACTCCCGCGGCGATGCAGGCCGACCGCAGTTCCATCGGCAAACGAGGTTCCCTGCCCAAGGCCGGCGCCGGAACCGATTATAACTATG
>CAZARO010000029.1:0-13781 GCA_964487165.1 uncultured Solibacteraceae bacterium
TTCGTTGGCGCAGGCGCAGACCGGCTATCTGACCTATCCTACTGGCATATCGCCACAAGGCGTCACGGCGGCCGACCTGAATGGCGACGGGCTTCCGGACCTGGTGGTCGCCAATTCCGGTTCCAACAGCCTTACAATTCTGCTGAACAATGCGTCCGCTGGCTTCACTCCCCTGCAGCAGATCACTTTCACATCGGTAAACTTCGCGCCGCAGATGACCATAGCCGCAGACTTGAACGGCGATCGGAAGATCGATCTGCTCGTGCTCGGTTACGGCGGACTGGTGGTTCTGCCCGGCAACGGCGACGGCACTTTTCAAGCGCCCCTGCCGGTGTCCAACCTGCTGCCGTATGCCGTGCATGTAGCCGATCTCAATGGCGACGGCATTCCCGACCTCGCAGTCACTGTCCCAATCGGCGGCGGCTTCATCCCGGTAGGAGCTACGCTCGGCATCCTGACTGGAAACGGCGACGGCACATTCAGTAATGGCGCGACCTACAGCTTGGGATTCACACCTTGGGCGGCGTTGACAATCGGCGATTTCAATCACGACGGCGCACCCGATATCGCGGTGGTCAGCGAATCCGCCGTAACCACGTTTCTGAATAATGGCAAGGCCAGTTTCACCGCGGTGGTATCCGGTGGCGAGCCGTGGGACTTCGCGCCGGGAATCGTGGCGGCCGATTTTAACGGCGATGGCCTGCTCGATCTGGCAGTGACGTACCAGACGGTGAATGGCCAAGCCGCGGGCGCCACGACAATTCTACTGGGCCGGGGCGATGGAACCTTCCAGGCCGGGTCCAGTTTTCAGACCGCCAGCCCCTTCAGCCAGATCGTCGCCCTGGACCTGAATGGCGACGGCCACGTCGATCTCGCCGAGGGCATCCCGGTTCTTCTCATCGACAGCGGCGGCGCGGGGCTGGTCTTCTTCGCCGGCCGCGGAGATGGCACCTTTCAAAACGGCTACCCGTTCGGCGGTTCGGGAAGCACCGGCTACATCGCCATCGCCGATTTCACGGGCAGCGGAACCATGGGCCTCGCCGGCGATAACGCTTTCTCGACGCCCACTTCGGTGCCGGCCAGCGGGAACGCCGTGATCCTGCCGCGCGCCGTGTGGCCATCGCTGGCGCTGGCGAATACCTCGGCCGCCGGATTGGGGTTGGGGCCGCTGGCCGCTGGAAGTATCGCCACCGCTTTCGGCTCCGGCCTGGCGACCCAAACGGCCGCGGCCACGACACCGCAGGTTTCGCTCGGCGGAGCCACGGTGTCGGTGACCGACTCCGCGGGTGCCGTGCGCGCGGCGCCGCTCCTGTATGTTTCGCCGGGACAAGTGAATTATTTGATTCCCGCCGGTACCGCTCCGGGGCTGGCCACGGTGGGCATTACCGCTAACAGCTCTCTAACGGCGTTCGGCACGATCGACGTCGTTCCGGTAGCGCCAGCGCTGTTCACCCTGAACGCGGCCAACCTGGCCGCGGCGTATGTCGTGCTGGTGAGCCAGAATGGCGATCAGACGTATGCGCCGATCTATCAAGCCGATCGGAACGGCGATGTCACTGCCCTGCCCATCGATCTCGGGTCCGCAACCGATACCGCATACCTGGTCCTTTACGGGACCGGAATCCGGAACCTTGCGGGAACGATTCCGATAACGGCCACCATCGGATGGTCGTTCAACGCCCGCGTCACGTATGCCGGACCTGCCGGAGCTAATGGCGCCGATGGCGTCGACCAGGTCAATCTCCAATTGCCCGCTGGGCTCGCCGCCGCCACGGCGTATCCCACCACCCTGCAACTGACGGTGGACGGGCAGCCTTCTAATGCGGTGACGTTGTGGATCCAATAGCGGCCCTTACCTGGGAATCTCCATGCGGCGATTCAGCGACGCCATCTTGCCATCGGCATCCTGCACCACCACGCGCACGCGGTACCATCCCGGGGGCGCGGCCAGCGACAACGAAGCCTTCAATCCGCTGGCCATCAGCCGCGGCAGAGTCTCATCCTGGAGCGCGAAATCCACCACGCCTTCCTTCGCCACGACGATGGTGCCGTCGGCATCCAGCAGCGCTCCGATGAACATCAGCTTCTGTACGTGGCGGCCATCGAGTTGAGAGAACTTCAGCGGGGAGACATCCACATGAATCTTCAGCGACACTTCCGGGTCGCCCTTCTCCGCCTTGCCCACCTGCCCGTCGACCTCAATGGGGATCTCCGTCAACACGTCCTGCGCCGGTACCTCCCGGTCGATCGGGCGCCCGTCATCCGCCGTGCTGCCGGGTGCGTTTCCGGGCGATAAGTATCCCGGCCGCGCCTGCACATAGTCACCCTTCAGCGCAGGTAGCCGCACCTTGAGCTTGCGATACTTGCCCGCGGCGCCCTCCGTGTCGGGCCGAAATGCCAGCAGATACGTCGTCTCGGGAACGGCGGCCAGAGTGGAGAATCCGCCCACCAGATCGTTGCTGTTGTGGAAGAACAGGCCGCCTGTGGCCGACGCGGTTTCTTCCATCACGGCATTCATGGCGGCGTGGCGCGAGCCGATGGTCTGGATTTCGAAGGCGAACGTCTGCAGCGGGAAACCCATCTCGGTATGGCCCTCGCTGAAAGAACGGCCCGGCGGCTCCGCCCACAGACCCTTCGCGTCGAGCGCATTAATTACGATGCCGGCGTGGATGGCGCGGTCGATTGTCGCGTCCAGTTCCGCCTCCAGCATGCCCGACAGAAAGCCCGTGGACACCATCAGAAGAACGCGCGTCCCCGGTGTCCGCGCCATCAGCGCGAGGGCGGTATCGATGGCGGCGAACGAGTTGAGCGAGTCCCTGCGCGCCTGCTCCCACGTGGCCGTCGCCTGCGCGCGCACCGCGGCGCTATTGGGGTCCGTCCCGGTGGGGCCGGATGGGCTAACGCCGTTGGCCTTGCGTTCGTTCGGGTCGGTATATTGGCAGTAACTCATTTCCTGAAGGGCGGCGTTGAACGCGGAATGGTCCAAATTGCTATCGATCAGGTAAGCCTGGTACGGCGTCATGCGCGGGCACGACTGCATTCCGTTCTCGGAGATACGCGGGTGCGGGCGCAGTTTCCCGATGGCGGCGGTAAGGGCGTCGGCATCCGCGGTGAAATCGAGGGTCAGCCCTTGGGACGCCGCGAACACTGCGGCGCGCGCGCCCGGCCCCATTCCATCCTTGATGAAACGCTTGGCCGCGATTTGCACGCGCTGCAGATCGCTCACCGGCGCGTGCAGGTCGTCGAAGAAGAGCAGCGTGGATCGCGGAGGCGCCGCCTGCGGGGGCTGCGTGGCAGCCAGCCGAGAGGTTGCGGGAGCCGCGGTAGAAGGCGCCGGCGCCGAAGGCCGCCCCGGCTCGAGCGTTTCCACCGAGAACGCCGCGATGGCGCGCGGCTTGCCTTCGTCGAGAATCTCGAAATCGCCCTGCTTCAGTCCGCTGACCGCGCGGCCGTGCGCGTCGCGCACCACCACTTCCAGTTGCACAAGCTGCGACTCTACGGTTAGCCGGACTAGCGGCGGTCTGTAAGCGTGCCAGCTGGCGTGAATCTCGTCAGACTGCGCCGCGGCGAGGAACGCCCCCGCCAAAAAGAGAGCCAGACATCTCATTTAGGTTTCGAGCTTAGGATAGCACCCGACATTATTGGCTTTAGGTTCCGTCTTTCGGCTGCTTCTATTGTTTCGACTATTTCGAATATGCTACGCTGAAAACGAGGAATCTATGGCCTCGCCAATCTCAGTTCCAGAAACCCAAGAAGCACAGATCCGCGAACTCCGCCGGCTGATTCAATCGGGAGATGCCAAGCTGGTCGGATCGGATGGCCGGCAAGTCGAGATCCCACAGCCGGTCCACGAACTTCTTCTGGTGATTCTGCGGAACCTGCAGGCGGGAAATGCGATTTCGATTGTTCCCGAGCACCAGCAGCTTACGACTCAACGCGCCGCCAACATTCTCGGGGTCTCCCGGCCGTTTCTGGTCGGTTTGGTGGAAGCCGGCGAGATCCCCTTCCACATGGTCGGGCGCCATCGGCGAATCTACCTCCGTGACTTACTCGACTACAAGCGGCGTAGGGACGCCGCCCGCCATGAGGCCATCACCAATCTGGCAAGAATGGAGATGGACGCGGGCACTTACGATAAAGTGATTCTGCCTCACGGGGCCGAAGACGAGTGACGTCAGATCTCCTCGCGGTGCTGGACACCTGCGTTCTGATTCCAGCCGTGCTCCGAGATACTCTCCTTCGCCTGGCCGAGCACCCACGACTCTATTTGCCCCGTTGGTCGGACGAGATCATCGCGGAAACTGTCCGCAATCTTCAGAATCGGATCGGCCTTTCGGCGGAGAAGACGGATTACCTGGTGGCGCAGATGAGAAGACATTTCGCCGACTCATGGGTGTATGGATATGAGCGGCTGGTTGCCGCCATGGATAATCATCCCAAGGATCGTCACGTGCTCGCGGCGGCCGTAAAGTGCGGTGCGCAAGTCATCGTCACCTACAACAAGCGCGACTTCCCGGCGGCGGCCACAGAGCCCTGGGACATTGAAGTTCAGGGCCCAAGCACATTCCTGAAATACCAATACGACTTGGATCCCTCGCTGGTTCTCGACAAGCTTCAGTCACAGGCCCGGGATCTCGGCCGAACATTGCAGCAGCAGCTTGCCGTGCTTCACAAAGCTGCTCCCGCTTTTGTGGACGCAATCTCCCGCGATCTCGAAGTTCCGCCCAAAGCCTAAAGCGTCAGCCCCGCCGCGGCCTTCTCGTCCAGGAACCACGCCACCGAATCGCCTTCGTTCCCGATCTGCGACGGGAACTTCTTGGGGTCGTACGGCGCGTGAAAGACCGAGCGCATCGCCGCCACCTTGTCTTCGCCCGCCACCAGGAACACCGTATTGCGGGCCGCCAGCAGGACTCCCGGCAGCAGCGTGACGCGCCACTGCGCGAATTTCTTCGCGAATGTAGCCGCCGCAATGCCGGCGCGGTCGTCGATCAGCGGATCGCCGGGAAACAGGCTGGCGGTATGGGCGTCCGGCCCCATGCCGCGATGCACGATGTCGAATCGCGGCATCTCGCCGCCGGCGAGGCCGAAGAAATTGCCAATCTCCGCGGCGTAGCGCTTGGCTGCCTCCGTGGGCACCGTCTCCCCTACGATGCGATGCACGTTTTCGGCGGGGATGCGCGCGGCGGCGATCAAATTGTCGTTGGCCAGCTTGTAATTGCTGGCCGAATCGGTGGGCGGCACGCAGCGCTCGTCGACGAAGAACAGGTGCACGCGGTCCCACGCAAAAGGCGTCGCCGCCATCTTCTGAAAGAGCAGCTTGGGAGTGCTTCCGCCGGAAATGGCGAGCGAGGCGCGGCCGTTGGCGCCGATAGCAGCATCGAGGAGCTTGAAAACGTGGACCGCGCAGGCCTCCGCTGCTCCCATTGCGTCCGGCGCGGTGAATTGTTGTACGCTCATGGCTCTAAGGATGCGCCAGTTGCTCGGCGGAGACCAGCGCCTTTTCGAAAACCGGGTCGTGGCGTACAATTCCCAGTTCCTCGCGCATCAGCAGATAGTCGGTGGGCTGCGGCAGGTTGGTACATTCCGAAGCTCCGTTGAGCGTGACCACCATGCGATCGTCCTGGCGCTCCAATGCCACGGCAATCCCCTCGCCGGTCAGGCGCACGCGCAGGAAATCGGCATCCCCGGTGCCCGCCAGATGGAGCAGCGGATTCACGCCCACCTCCGTCAGCGAATCGCGAATCCACACGCCCAGGTACAGCGCCGGGACGTACCGCGAACCGCCCCACTCCACTTCCACGCTTTCCACGCGGGCGAGTTGCGCCGCGTTCTGCTGGTTCTCGAACACCTGCGCCAGCATCTCGCGCCAGCGAGTCATCAGAGTCCAAGAGAGATCGCCCAGCATGACCCCCTGCTCCGCCATTTCCCGCGCCCGCTGGAGCGTGCCGGCCGCGTCCGCCGCCGCCGCGCTGTTCAGCACCACTTTATGCGCCATTTCCGCAAAATCGCGGAATTCCGGCATCGCCAGCAGGCGCGCGCTGCGGCACCAGACAATCAGCGGGAGGTCCGGCACGGTGAGCGGTAAGACCACCGACCGCAGGTCGGCCAACGCCGCGTCCGAAGCGGTAATTTCCACCTGCTCGCAGCAAATCTGCCGCCGCTGTCCGAACGGCATCCAGCACTGCGAGTAGACCCGCTCCGTCAGCGATCGCTCGCCCGCGCCGGTCAACCGCACCACAATCGTGCGCGCCGGATGCTCCGGCATCAGCGCCGCCACGGTCTCGCCCAGGCCCTGCGTGTCCTCGCCGGCTTCGGCCAGCACCAGCAACGTCATGGAGCAGGCGCGCAATACGCCGGTGCCGCCTTCCGCCTGCCCCTGCTTGCCGCTATCCACCCACAGCGCGGCCAGTTCCTTGAGAATTTTTTCGGGAGCGATGGTCGTGCCCATTACGGTTTCCTCCACACGTGCCCGCGCCGCGCCAGCATGGCGTCGGCCGCCGCCGGCCCCCAGGTTCCCGCGGGGTAATTCGGGAACTCGGCTTTATCCTCGCGCCACTCGTTCTGAATCGGCTCCACCACGCCCCAGCTCGCCTCCACCATGTCCTGACGCGTGTACAACGTGGCATCGCCGATGATGGCGTCGAGCAGCAGCGTTTCATAGGCCGATGGCGAACGCTCTCCGAAACTAGCCCCGTAATTGAAATCCATCGACACGGGCCGCAGCATCATGCCCGATCCCGGCCGCTTGGAACGGAATTTGAGCGAAATCCCTTCCTCCGGCTGGATGCGCACAATCAGCAGATTGGGCGAGCTTTCCGCGCCATCCTGACCGAAGATGGCCAGCGGCGCCTCGTTAAACTGAATGGAGATTTCGGTGACACGCTTGGCCAGGCGCTTGCCGGTGCGGATGTAAAACGGCACACCGGCCCATCGCCAGTTGTCCACGAACAGCGTCACGGCCGCGTAGGTATTGGTCTGCGAGTGCGGGTCGACCCCGGTCTCCTGGCGGAAGCCGGGCACATCCTTTCCGCCGATGCTCGCCGGCCCGTACTGCCCGGCGACGGTATTTTGCTTCACCTGCTCGGGCGTCATGGGGCGGATGGAGCGCAACAGCTTCGACCGCTCGTCGCGCACCGAAGGCGCGCGAAAGGTGGCGCTCGGCTCCATGGCGATAGTGGCCATCACCTGCAGCAGGTGATTTTGGATCATGTCATCGAGCGCGCCGGCTTCCTGGTAATAAGCTCCGCGGCCTTCTACGCCGATGGATTCCGCGCCGGTGATCTGCACGTGATTCACATAGCGCCGGTTCCACAAGGGCTCGAAGATTCCGTTGCCGAAGCGGAAAGCCAAGATGTTCTGCACCGTCTCCTTACCCAGGTAATGATCGATACGGTAGACCTCGGATTCGTCGAAGGATTCGTGCAGGCGGTCGCTCAATTCGCGCGCGCTGGCCAGGTCGTGCCCGAAGGGTTTTTCCACCACCAGCCGGCGCCACCCGTTTCCCTCGCCCAAACCCGCGGCGCCCAGCCCTTGCGCGGCGCGCGCATATTGGCTGGGCTGGGTGGAGAGATAAAACATCACGTTGCCGCCGGTGTGGCGCACCTTTTCGATCTCCGCCAGCCTCTTGGCGAGGCTCTCATAGAGGGCCGCATCGCCGATATCGCCGGCGACGTAGAACAGACCGGCGGCAAACGCTTTCCACACGTCGGCATCGAAGGTGGTGTCTTCGGAGAACTGTTTGACGGCCTCCTGCATCTTCTCGCGGAAGGCTTCGTCGCTCATAGGCGTGCGGGAGATCCCGACCACCGCGAAGCCGGCGGAAAGCCGGCGGTCGTACGCCAGACGGTAGAGAGCGGGGAGCAGCTTGCGCTTGGTGAGGTCGCCATTGGCGCCGAAAATGACGACTGCACACTCCGGGACGCGCCGTTCAAACCGCAGAGGATCTTGAAACGGATTCTCGATGGGCATCGCCCCAAAATACCACGGGAGACGGGCTATTCGTATCGCAAAGCGATTACAGGATCGACGCGAGTGGCGCGGCGCGCCGGGCCCCAGCACGCGGCCACGGCAGCCGCCAGCAGTACGGCGGGAACCAGCGCGAAGGTAAGCGGATCGCGGGGCGCGACTTGAAACAGAAGCCCGGTGGAGAGCAGCAGCCGCGTGGCCATCCACGATGCCGCCGCGCCGATGGCCGCGCCGGCCCCGGCCAACATCAGGCCCTCGCGCATCACCGCGGCGCGCACGTCGCCGCGCGCCGCACCGAGCGCCATACGGACTCCGATCTCGTGCGTCCGCAGACTCACCGCCACGCTGACCGCGCCGTAGACCCCGAGTGCCGCGAGCGCGAGCGCCATGGCGCCGAAGAGTCCGAGGATCAGAGTATAGAACCACTCCGTGGCGACCAGGCCGAACAGGTCGTCGCGCATGGTCTGCATTTTCGCGATAGGCACCTTGGGCGCCACGTCGCGAATGATGGCGCGCACAAGGGGAGCGATCGCCTTCGGGGGCCCGGCGGTGCGCACGGCGATGGTGCCGGGCTCGAAATCCGACATCTGCGGATAGGGCACGTAGAGTGCGCCCAGTTGCTGCACGTCCTCGTTGGTTTGTCTCACGTCGGCAGTCACACCCACGATGGTCATCCAGGGCGATTTGGCGCTGGTGCGGAGTTGTTTGCCGACCGCATGCTGCCCCGGAAAATACTGGCGCGCCATGCTCTGGTTGACGACCGCCACCGGAGGCGCGAGGGCGGAATCGCGCTCCGTGATCCCGCGGCCCTCGCGGAGCGGTACGCCGAGCGCGCGGAAATAGTCCGCCGTGACCACCTCGAACATCGGGCCCTGCCCGGGCGGCGTCATCCCCTGGCCGGGAACCTCCACCTGGACGCTCATCATGTGTACATAGGAGAATGAAGTGGTCGCCGCCGCAGCGGTGACTCCGCGCAGGGTGCGAACGCGGTTCACGATGGCGTCGACATGGCCCGCCGGCAAAGTCGGCAATTGCGCGATCAGCACGTTATCCGGGCTGAACCCGCTGATGTGCGTACGCAGCAGGAAGCTCTTAATCAACAGCCCGGCGCACGTGACCAGCACCATCGCCAGCGCAACTTGCGCGATCACCAGCACGGCGCGCGTGCGGCCGGTACGAACACCACGCGAGCGGGCGCCGGCCTTGAGCGCGGCATTCAGGTCGGTGCGCGAAAGCCGCAAAGCAGGCAGAAGCCCTACCAGAATGGCGGTGCCCAGCGATACCAGCAGGGTGAAAGCCAGCACCGCGCCGTCGATGCGAATTTCCGCCGTCCGCGGCAGCCTCGGAGGATAGAGTGGCGCCAGCGCGCGCAAGCCCCACACCGCGGGCAGCACACCCAGAGCGCCGCCGCAGAGGGCGAGCAGGAGATTCTCGACGAACAGCAGCCGCGCCAGCCTTCCGCGCCCGGCTCCCAGGGCTGCGCGGACGGCCATTTCCTGCCGCCGCTGGAGACCGCGCGAGAGCGAGAGATTCGCCACGTTGGCACACGCCACCAGCAACACCATCCCCACCGCGCCGAGCAGAATGCTCAACGCCGAACGCACGCCGCCGACGATTCTTTCGGTCAACGAAACGGCACCCGCACTCCAGCCGGCGTTGGTCTTCGGGTAATCGCGCGCCAGGCGGTCGGCGATAGTCTTCACTTCAGCCCGCGCCTGTTCCACCGTGACACCCGGTTTGAGCCGCGCCAGAACGCCGAACGCATGCTTGCCGCGCGCCAGGCCCATACGCTCCGCCGATAGGGGCACCCAATACTGCGCGTCGGCGTCCGGAAAACGGAACCACGACGGCATCACGCCTACCACCGTGCGAGTATCTTTTCCCATCACGACGGTGGTCCCGAGAACCGAAGTTTGTCCGCCGAACCGGCGCTCCCACAAGGGATAGCTGAGGACCACTACGGGCGGCGCGTTGGGCTCATCGTCGGCGTTCGTTAGGGCGCGCCCGGCCAGCGCGTTGACGCCCAGGACGGAGAAAAGGTTGGCTGACACCTGGTTTCCATGGAGAAGCTCGGGCTCGCCCGACTCGGTGAGGTCGGCGCCCACGGGAGTGTACATGGCGATGTCTTCGAAGGCCGAGCTTTGCGCGCGAAGATCGGCAACGTCGGGCGCGGACATGTAATCCAGCCAGCCTGTCCTGGTGCCGAGAATGCGGACCAGGCGCTGCGGCTCCTTATATGGGAGCGGCGACAGCAGCACGGCGTGTACTACCGTAAAGATCAAGGTATTGGCGCCGATGCCGATGCCCAACGTTACGAGCGCCAGCGCCGTCACGCCCGAGTTCTTGCGCAGCATGCGGAAGGCGAAGCGCACGTCCTGCCAGGCTCGCTCGATCGGTCCCCAGCCCCAGGCGTCGCGGCTCTCATCGCGGAGCAGCGCGGCGTTGCCGAAAGCGCGGCGCGCCGCGAAGGCGTCGAGATCGCCCGCTTTGCGCTCCAGGTGGAAGCGCATCTCTTCCTCAAGATCGGAGTCGAACTGTTTGCGGCGGAAGAGGAACGCCAGCCTACGCCAGAACTCGCCCAGCCATCCCATAGGCTAACTATGGGGCAAGACCATTCGATTGTCAAGGGCGTACCGGGGCGCCGTCTCGCATCTCGTCCGTGGCGCGCCGCACCACCATCTCGCCGGCCTTCAGATTTCCAATCACTTCCACTAAGTCGCCCTCCGCGACGCCCTTTTTCACGTCGACCCACTCGGCACGCCCGCCGCGGTCGCGAATCACGAACGTCCGCTCCGTGGTGGTCACCACGCTGGTTTTCGGTACCCATAATTCGGCGCCCTGGCTGCGCACCGGCCATTTCACACTGGGGTACATGCCGGGAGCTAGCGTGCCATCGCGGTTCATGACGTCGAGTTCCACTGCCATGGTGCGGGTCTTTTCGTCCAGCACGCCGGCGACGCGCGCGATCTTACCCGCGTAGGCGCGCCGCGGATACGCGGGGACCGTGAAATCGACGCTCCCTCCGCGCACAATGCTGCCGACATATTGTTCGGGCACTGGTATGACCACGCGCAATCGGGAAACCTGCTGAATCACCAGGAGGGCCGGGTCCGCACCCGGACCCACCAGGGCGCCCGGGTGCACCAGGCGGTCGGTGACCACCCCATCGAACGGCGCGGTGATCTTCAGATACGCCAGCATGGCCTTCAGGGCGTCCACCGCGGATTGCGCCGCCGCGCTAGCCCGCTGCCGGGACCGCACCAGAGCTTCCGCGGCCTCCACCTGTTTCTGTGCCAGGACCACATCGTTTCCGGCGACTGCTCCCGGCGTTTTGGCGGCTTCCTGAGTTCGCGCGTAGGTGCTTTGCGCGGCCGCCAATTGCGCCTCGGATTGCAGACGGTCCGCCTCCATGGCCTGAACTTTGGATTCCGCCTCGGCAATCTGGGCGGCCATTTCAGGAGCGGTCAACGTGGCCAGCAGTTCGCCCTCTTTCACCACGCTGCCGCGGTCTACGAGCACCTGATCGATATAGCCCCGCACCTTGGCGTGCAGAGCCACAGTCAGGTAGGGCGCGATCTCGGCCGGAAGGTCGACGGTGCGAGATTCGGGCTTGGAGATTACCGGCGCGAGATCGCTGGTCTGGGCCAGGGCCAACGATACGGACATGGTCAAAGCTACGACCAGCGTCTTCTGAGGCGCGCGCGTAAGCAAGCGGTGCCCTGGCAGGCTGCGAAAAACGGCCTGCCGCGGACCGCTCCCTCGCGGTCGTGGCTCGGTAGGTTGCTGAAAGTACGCGGGCATTATACTGAGCCGCGCGCGCAAACAAGCGGTCTTTGGTCTTCTTCCGCAGCCGGCTGGAATTCCGACTTCTGACTCCTGACTTCTG
Source organism: uncultured Solibacteraceae bacterium (assembly GCA_964487165.1). Lineage (GTDB taxonomy): Bacteria > Acidobacteriota > Terriglobia > Bryobacterales > Bryobacteraceae > PALSA-129. The sequence goes on from CAZARO010000029.1 coordinate 11,852, forward strand.
ACTTCTTCTTCACGCTTCATAGAATCGACTCGTGGGATCCATGGGATCGAGAGAGGGAGAAGTTACCGGCGCTCTGCGCTGCAGGATGGCGTAGATCGAAGGCAGAATCGTCAACGTAGCGAACGTGGAGACCAGCAATCCGCCGATTACCGCGCGCGCCAGCGGAGCGGCCTGCTGCCCGCCTTCGCCGATGCCGACGGCCATCGGCAGCATGCCGAAAATCATAGCCGCGGCAGTCATCAGGATGGCGCGCAGGCGGCTGCCGGCGCCGATGCGGGCCGCCTCCAGGACCGGCTGGTTCTCGTGGCGCGCGCGTTCGGCGAACGTGACCAGCAGAATGGAATTCGCCACCGCGATCCCGATCGCCATGATGGCGCCCATGAAGGACTGAATATTGAGCGTGGTCCGCGTAACTCGCAGCATCAGCAAAACTCCGCACAGAACCGCGGGAACCGTCAGCACAATCCCCAGCGCCAGGCGCACGGATTGAAAATTGGCGGCAAGCAGGAGAAAGATCACCGCCACGGCGAGCAGCAGGCCGGTTCGCAATCCCGCGATGGTCTGCAGCAAAGGCGGAATCTCACCGCGCGTCACCACGGAAACGCCGCGCGGAGGCGCCCCGGCCGCCGCCACGGCATGGCCGATCCTGCCCGCCGCCTCTCCCAGAGTGATGTCGTGAATGTTGGCCGTGATGCCGATCACCCGCTGGCCGTTGTAGCGGTCGATCTCCCCCGGCATGGTGTTGGTCTTCAGGCTGGCGATATCGTCGAGCAGCGGCTTGGGGCTGCCCACAGGCATCACCGGCACGCTGCCCACCTGCGCCACGCTCTGAATCTGATTTTGCGGCAACTCCACCTGGATCTGGAAAGCGTTGCCCGAGTTCGGATCGCGCCAGTAGTTCGGGTCGGTAAATCGCGACGAAGAGGTCGCCGGCACGACCGAATGCACCACATCCGCCATGGTCAGCCCGAACTGGCCGGTGCGATTGCGGTCGATACTGATATCGAGAGTGGGGTAATTCATCTCCTGGGAGAATTTCAGGTCGCGCAGGAAGCCCAGCTTGGCGAGCGAGGCGCGAACTTTTTGCGCGAATGCGTAGTCGTCCTGGAGATTGATTCCCTGCACGTCGACCTCGACGGGCGTCGGCGAACCGAAACTCATCACCTGGGTGACGATGTCGCCCGCTTCGAAGGAAATTTCCGCTTCCGGCAGTTCGCGCCGGAGACTGGCCCGCAAGCGTTCGCGCAGGGCTTCGCCGCGGGGCGCGGCCGGTTGGAAGGAGATCTGAATAATGGCATCCTGCGGCCCGCTGGTGAAGAGATGGATCAGGTCGACGGGATAGCTGGAAGGGATCAGGCCCACGAAGTCGCTGGTGATCCGGATATTGTTCTTGCCTACCTCTTGCTGGATGACATCGAGAGCGCGGAGCACCATGCGCTCGCTCTCTTCGAGCCGCGTGCCCGGGGGCGCGCGCAGGCGGAGCCGGTAGAGCGGAGCGTTGGCGTCGGGGAAGAGCTCCGTGCCCATGCGAGGCAGCAGACTATACAGCAGCCCGAGCGCGGAGACCAGATAGACCAGCGTGAGCGGCCAACGGAATCGCAATACGACGTTCAGGTAGCGCTCGTAGAGCGATCGCAGAAGTCCATGCTCCTCCCCGCGGTGGGCTTCGCGCATCAGCCCGGTGGAGAACACCGGCAGGGTTGGCTGAGCCACCTGCGGGGCAGCCTCAAATCGCTGCGCTCCAGAGCAAAGTAGCTAGCTCTACGCGGAGGCGTGATTACTCAGCGTCTCGCCGGGCTGGTAGAGGTACTTCTGGAAGCCTGAAAAGACGTGGCCAATCTCTTCCGGTCTGCCCAAGTCGGCTACGGCGTCGGCGATGGCGTTGTGGTACTTCAGCCGCAGCAGCGGCGCCAGCTTTTCCTGGTCGAGT
>CAZARO010000030.1:0-13693 GCA_964487165.1 uncultured Solibacteraceae bacterium
CCTGCACGAAATCACCCCCATGGCGAACAGCAAGAACATCTCTATTTCCGTGGAAATGATTCCCGAGGAAGGCAAGGCGTACCTGGAACCCGGGCAGATCGAGCAAGTTTTGATGAATCTGCTGGATAACGCGTGCAAGTTTACGCCCAAGGCGGGCAGCATCAGGATTCGCGGGTATCCTTTCTTTTGGGAGCGGCGGGCGGCGCACCGGTCTCTCGCTCCCGTGACGGAGCACCGCTATCGGGATTCCCGATCGCCCAATTCGTACCGGATCGATATCCGCGATTCCGGTCCGCAAATCCCGGACGAACATATCGGGAAAATTTTCGAAGAATATACGTCATATGTAGGGAGCCAGGACCGATCCGGAGGAGGGCTCGGCCTGGCAATTTGTCGCATGATCATCCACGCACACGAGGGTCGCGTGTGGATGGAGAATACCGAATACGGCCCAATGTTCTCGTTCGTTCTTCCGGTCCACTCCGCAAAAGCGGAGGGCCAGCGTACCGAACACGAAGCACAACTTACTGTTTAGGAGGCACATTAAGCGAAATGCTGCAACAAAGATACGGACAAAAGATCCTGGTGGGAGAAGACGAACTCGAAGTCCGAGACTACCTGGAAATGGCCCTGAAATGCCTGGGATATTCAGTCGAACTGGCCCAGGATGGGGAAGAAGTAATGAGTCAATTGAAGTCGGGCCAATCGGACTTTTCGGCGGTGTTGCTGGACCTGGTGATGCCGCGGCGGGATGGCATGGAAGTACTCCGGGAGATTCGTCACATTGCTCCCAGCTTGCCCGTAATTATCATCTCAGGCGCCGCGTCCGCCCTGAACGTGGTAACCGCGATGAAGTGCGGCGCGATGGATTTCCTCTGCAAACCGGTCGGGCACGACGAGCTCCGCCAGGCGCTCAGCAAGGCACTGGAGCACAAAACGGTGCTGGAATCCGTTCCGCTGCCGGCGCCACAATTGGCGGGTAGCAAAGTGTTCTGGGGAACCAGCCCGAGGATGCAGGAAATTCAGAGCCTGGTAGGGCATGTCGGCTGGTCGGAAGCTCCGGTATTGATCCAGGGCGAGACCGGCACCGGCAAAGAAGTTCTTGCCCGGGAATTGCACGCTAATTCGCCGCGCGCCGGCGAGGTATTTCTGAAACTCAACTGCGCCGCCTTACCTTCGGAACTGGTGGAAAGCGAACTTTTCGGCTACGAGCGGGGAGCGTTCACGGGTGCGTTCCAGAAGAAGATCGGCATGTTCGAAGCGGCGGATGGCGGCACGATTCTGCTCGACGAGATCGGCGATATGGACGTTCGTCTGCAAGCGAAACTGCTGCAGGTGCTCCAGGATCGGGAGTTTCAGCGGATCGGCGGGAGAGACGCGATCAAGGTAGATGTGCGGGTGATGGCGGCTACCCATCGTGACCTGGAAGGAGCAATAGTAGACGGAAAGTTCCGCGAGGATCTATATTACCGGATCAATGTGATCAACATGGAACTGCCCGCCTTGCGCGAACGCCACGAAGATATCCTGCCGATGGCGGAGTATCTGCTCAAGAGGCACGCGGTCGCGGGGAAAAACATTGCGATCTCCGCGGAGTTGAAGCACACTTTGCTGACGTATCAGTGGCCGGGAAACGTTCGCGAACTGGAGAACGTGATGCGAAGGCTGATTGTCCTTCGCGACCCCAAGCGTATTGCGCAGGAATTACAGGCCAAGGGGCCTCGCAGGGCGCGCATGGCGCGGGCGCAAACCAACGCCAGTACCGTCGCTGTTATGGAACCCGAGGTAGCGAGCTCCGAAGTGACGGGAGTAACTCCCATTCTGGAACAGGTCACCAAAGCCAAGGAGCGGGCCGAAACGGAGGCGATTATGGCGGCCCTCAACTCGACTCACTGGAACCGAAAGCAGGCCGCTACGCTGTTGAAGATCGACTACAAGGCGCTGCTGTATAAAATGAAAAAACTGGGAATTGAGGATGACGTAATCTCCTTTCCTCCAGCGTCTGAGGAAATGGTACGGGTGGCGGCATCCGGGTCCTAGCTCTCACAACCCTCCTTTCGAACGGCCGATTTTGCCACTTCCGCGCCCGCCAGCAGGTTTCCGAACTTGCTGGTGGGTGTTGCACGTGGCCATGCTTCTGAATCGGCACACCACGTGCATAAGACGTAGAAGTATCAAGGCAGTTCTGTTTCGGGATTACTTAAAGCGTCCGGAGAGGCGCGCTAAATTGGCATGGAAGAACTGTGACAAAGGTCTACGAGATCGATCCACTTGAGGACGACCGCTGGGCAACATTCCTGGGAACGCACCGGTTGGCCGGGGTGTTTCACAGCCGGGAGTGGTTGCGTGCATTGCAGCGGACTTACCGGTACCGGGTGGGCGCATTGACCACCTCCAGGCCCGGAGAGCCGCTGGCCAACGCCCTGGTATTCTGCCGGATTCGCAGCTGGCTGACGGGGCCGCGCCTGGTCTCAGTTCCGTTTGCCGACCACTGCGCGCCCTTGGTCGAAACCGAAAAAGAGTTCGATTGCCTGCTGTCCCGCCTGAAGCAGGAATGCGCTCGCGGAGCGGAGCGGTATCTGGAGATTCGATCGGCCGCGAGAGGCGCAGGCCTGGCTGTTTCGGCTTCGTTCTGTCTGCATCGCATTGACCTCCGCCCGGACGTAGACGCGCTGTTCCATGGGCTGCACGGGAACTGCATCCGCCGGAAGATAGCACGAGCCCAGCGGGAAGGTGTAACTTGCGAAGAGGGCACGTCGGATGAGATTCTAAGTAAATTTTATCAACTGACAGTGCTCACGCGGCGCCGGCACAGAGTGCCTCCGCAGCCGAAATTGTGGTATCGAAACCTCATCGCCTGCATGGGGGATGAGGTGAAAATCCGCCTGGCTTACTACGAAGGCAGACCTGTCGCCGGCATCCTGACGATTCGCTACAAAGCCACTATGACTTACAAGTACGGCTGCTCCGATTCGCGCTACCACAAGTTCGGCCCCATGCAGCTCCTCATGTGGAAGGCGATTCAGGAAGCCAAATGCGACGGCCTTCTGGAATTCGATATGGGGCGCACCGATCGCACCAATGAGGGATTGGTGACCTTCAAGGACCGCTTTGGCGGGACGCGCTCCATTCTCACCTATGTGCGCTACCCGGAACCAAGAACTCAGCGGGCCGCCGAAAATGCATCCCGGCGCATGGCAAGATCGCTGTTCGCTTTAGCGCCCAGCAGTCTTCTAGCCCGTGTAGGCAACATTCTCTACCGTCATATCGATTAATGCTGGAACCTGACTATCGGTTGAAGACAAACTGCAAAATGGCTTCACTCCACACCGGCTCATGATTGCTTTGGGCCGGTTTGAACTTCCACAAGCGCGCGGCGTCGACCGCTGAATTCAGCCAATAGCTGCTAATGTTCTCCTGGGGGATCGATTCGGCCTTAATTACCTTTCCATTCTTATCGATGGTAACTCGAACGTCGACGACGGTCCGCTTCACCATCAGGCTGCTCAGGTCAGCGGGAAAGACCGGCTGGGGCTTCACGACCGCGACCGGTGGCTCATACCCATCGAGAGCCGGCGGATCCCGCGGAATGGATGTGACGGGTGCGATGTCTTTGGCCAACAAAGGGCCGGTGAACGTTCGGGACAGCTTGATGCTTGAGTCACCGCGGTGTGGCGCCGGCGAGACTGTGACAGTGGGGGAATGAGATTCCCCCTTGGGCAGGATTACCGTGACCGATTCGGTCGCGCTGGCGTTTGGAGTGGTGACGGTAAGCCGCATCAGAATCTGATCGGCTCTCGGGGAGTACAAAAGGCTGCCGTCCTGCAGTTGCGCCGCGTCGAATGGAACCAGGCGCGTCGACTCGCCGTCCTGGATCGAGAGCGTACCGGAGATGGCGTCTGCAATCAGGGCTGAGTCCCGGTTCCAGGTAAGTTCTAAATCGGCACCGCGCCGGATGGCATGCAGCGACAACGATGGGCGCGAAGGGGCTTGAGGGGCGGAAGCCGGAGCTGCGTTAGTGGGCGTCGGGGTGGAAATCGCACGCCAGATATAAGAAGACCGTTGGCGAAACGAGTCGTTATTGACTAACACGCCTAAGCTGAATACCAAGGCGAGCGCACATATCCACCCGACGGCTCTGAAAGCCACACGCCGTTCCATGCGGCGAACCTCGCCGGCGTGGGCAGACACCGGCACGGGCGCCGGGAGGGCAATGGGCCCTTCCATGGCATGCTGGGATCGCTGCATGCGGTCGTGCTGCTCGGCTGCGAGCAGGGTGGGATCGAAGGGAAACTCCAGAAACGCGAAGTCGGCCATCCGGCAGTCCCGGTCATGAAAGAAAAACGTCGCGGTGGGCGGCCCGAAGCGGCTGCGATGAATCATCAGGAAGACATTGTAGGGCTTGGCAAAGCACTCATTGGCGAGGGCGAGATCCTGCGCGCTGAGCCGCAGGGCATCGCCGTCTTCGGTTCGGTAATAACCCACCAGAGAGCGCCTTCTCTCTGCCGTCAGCCCCGCGATCATACTCGCTACGCTGGTTTTTGTTGCCGGTTGGAAGTCCAGAATCTCGGTGACGCCTTCCCGAGTTCCGCCAAACAGGAGTCCTTCTTCCGAATTCGGAGCCCGACCCGAAAGGCGGCGCTTGAGCCGCTGAACCACCCCAAGAGCCAGATGGACTTTGACCGGCGAGCCGGGAAACCACCAGAGATAATGCTGGGGGAATGCCAACCCGACAGTCTCTGCGGCAGCCATCGCTCGATCTCCTCGATCCCTTAACAGGGCGGTGGATCTTCGGCAGATTCATGGCCAAAGGCGTTTGCCGCTAAGGGTTGTAAGTACACAAGGATACTCGGGGATTCACAAGTGGGTGAGAAAAAGAATGGCCAAAAGTCCAATCCCTTGGGCCGTCGATGACAACCTGTAAGTCGCACGGCTCACTGCGGTAGTCCGAATTTCTCGGCGAGGCGCCTCAAAAGGGAAGAATTGGCCTTGGGATCGCCATAACTCCCAAAACTCGGCGCCCCGCCGGCATCGTGCGAGAAGTTGGGGACAACCCGCGCATGCTCGTGCATTTCGAGGGTAGTAAACTTCGGGGAACCGTTCGGCTTCTCAATCGAAGCGACGGGAGAAAGGTGTGGGGGCGCCAATAGTGCCGACCCTTCCGTCAGGGCAAGATTCGTAGCGGCTGCCCGGACGTAGTTCAGTCCGACCACGGAACACTCGTCTCCATAAGCCATTAAGAGAGCCGTATCGCAAATGGAATTGATTAATCGGGGAATTCCCTGGGACCACTGAACAATTCCGGCCGTGGCATCCGCGGTAAACGGCGGAGTCCCGTTTGCGCCCGCTTTGGCCCAGCGAAACTGAATGTATTGCTGGATTTCGGAAGCCGTTAAGCGGTCGATGTAAAGGCGCAGGGCGATTCGCTGCTTGAATTGCCGGAGATCATGCCGATTCAGGACCTCATCCAGCTCGGGCTGCCCCAGAAGCAGGATTTGCAGAAACTTGCCGGTGGCACTCTCGAAATTGCCGAGCAGGCGGATTTCCTCAAGCACCTCCAGGCTTAGCTTGTGGGCCTCATCGATGACCAGCACGGCCAGCCGGTTTTCGTGGTGTGTGCGCGCCAGGAATTCCTGTAGTTTCCAAAGGCGCTGTGCCTTGCTTGCGGGCACATCGGTGATGTCAAAATCCAACAGCACGCCCTCAAGGAACTCGGACGCGGTCAGGGTGGGATTGAGTACGATACTGGATTCCACGCGATCGGCCGGTAAACGGCTCAATGCACTGTTGATCAACGTGGTTTTCCCGGTGCCCGCATCGCCTGTGAGAACCACAAAGCCCTTTTTCTCCAGGATCGCGTAGGTCAATCCGGCGAGGGCTTCGCGGTGCTTCAGCGGCAGGAAAAGAAACGCCGGGTCGGGCGTGAGATTGAAAGGTAGTCTTTGTAAACCGAAGAACTCTGTGTACATTCGAAGAACCAACGAAACGCCGGACCCACACCCAATTCTAACTTTAGGATACCAAGTCCAGAACTGCCACGCGCCCCAATGGGTAATAGACCAATTGGACTATTGCACGCCAGGTACCATCGACGGACGCTGCCGGAGTGTCAGGCAAGCGGGGAAACGTAGGCGGCATCGATTTCGACAGCCACCGAACGCTCCAGCAAAGTCACAGAGATGATCAGACGCCAGGAATTCTTGACGCGGACGAGAATTCCCTCCACACCCGACAGAGAACCGCTGTGGATTCTTACGGTTTGGCCGACCTTGAGGAACGGCCACGGTTGGGCATGGACGCGCGCCTCCACCACCTTCCGGATGGCATCGATCTCCGTTTCGCTGACCGGAGCCGGTACGCGCCCGACGCTGACTATGTCCACAACCCCCCCGGTGGTGAGCACCAGATTCCTCTCCTCCAGCGGGATACGACAAAACACGTAACCGGGGAAAAGCGGCAAGTCCAATATTTTTATGCGGTCAGCCCACTTCCGGCGAGAGCGGTAAGTGGGCAGGAACTTCTCGACACCCTTATGCTCCAAGACAGTACTGACATTACTCTCGTAGTTGGACCGAACGCGCACGGCATACCACTGCGGAGCTGTCTTAAATTGGGGGGTCATTTCCTATTCTGGAATTTAGTCGGGCCAAGCCGGCCAGAGAATCGGACTCAAAGATATAACGTACCCTGGACGCTGCGGCCACTTAACGGGTCCCGCCGATTCTCACCGCTATCTGATTCGGCACTCCTCCCGGCGATTCGCGAGCAACACGGTCGCCGACGATGGTCTCGAGTAGCCGTCGACGGATCGGAACAGCGCGCCTGGTTACGGGCGCATACCGAGGATCGCATCGCAGCCGCCCCCGTCAAGCATACCATGCGAAGAGTCGTCATCTGAGGCCGCCATCCACCGCCATGCGTACAACATTACAGTGCGAGCTACCCCCGTCTGGAGCATCGCCGAATAGCGATACCGGGACCTCGCCGTTGACGGCGCCGACGTCCGGCACGGGCACGGTCACCTGGAATACCCCCGGATGCTCCGGCACTGCGTCGATAGCTACCGGCGTAACTTGAAACTCACCGATTTGTACCGAGATATTTACCAGGCGGCCGATGCCGGTGGCATATAGGAGTACTTGGCCGCCGGGAATAGCAGGCTGGCCCTCCAGGCGGCGATTGCGAACTATCGCCAGACCGGCGCTGTCCTTCAACAGAACCCATCCCTGGCCTTTGCCTGTGCCATCCAAAGAGAAGATACCGGGCGCGGCCGAACGAGCCGTCGTTGGCATTTCATCGGACAAGCCGTGGCGGGTCTGAACCACGAACTCGACCACGCTGCCGGGAGACGCATCCGGGCACAGGATATCCAGTTCTGTATCGGACGCGGCGAGAATCGCGACAACGGCGCCATTAGCCCATACCTTGGTTTCCGCGTCCGAGACTGTGGTTCCGTCGGTCAGCCACCGGCCTTCGATGGCGGCGATCGCACCGGGACTGCAAGCCGCTTCTGGCGAACGACTGGCGGCGTTCACAATGCGGGCAACAACCGGATCGCCCGATTCGACCTGCACGGATACGGAAGCAGCGGCCTTTCGGCCAGCGGAATCGACGGCCGCGAAGTCGATGCTGTAATCCCCAATTTGCAGGGATGCCGGGGTCCACCGAAACTCGCCGGCGGGGGAATCGAAATACGCGCCGGCCGGTAACTCGCCAGCAGATAGAGTTGCAGCCGGATCTTGCGCCGACACCTGGAAGCGAAGCTCGGCGCCAGATTTTGCAAACTGCGGCCGCGGCACGCGGATCGGTTCTGAGCGATCGGGGACGGCCGCGATGTTTTCGTGGACCGCGTCCGGCCCGATGCCGGCTTCGACCAGGATTCCCTCTCCGGCGGCGATCGCATCGACTTGGAAGTCCACGGTCGATTGGCCGGGACGGGTTCGGACGGTCGCCGGTAACTGCAGCGATGCATCGGACGCGGAAAGGCGTACTTCGGCCCCGCCGCTGCCTGGAGTAGCACTCAACTTGACGCGGCAAATCCCCGATGTTCCGACGCGAAGAGTTTGCGGCGTGCAGGATAGACCAGTCAGCTTCGGAGCGGCTATGGACGGCGGGGCCGGGGTCATTGTTAGGGTGATCGCCGAACTGCTTCCGTGGAAGGAGGCGGTAACCACGATCGCGCCGGAGGCCGTCGGGAGGGACGTCGCGGTGAAACTGGCTCTTAAGGCGCCCTGATGCACGGTGACCGTGGCTGGAAGCTTGAGCGCGGGGTTGTCGCTTGCCAGGCTGACGACTATGTTACCCGCCCCGTTGGACATGACCACGGTGCAGCGGGCACTGGACCCGGCCGCCAACGTGGTAGAGAGACAGGTGAGCGCCGACACGATTGGAGCAGGCCATAGCGTCAAGGAGGCGGCATGCGATGATCCGCCGAGCGCGGCGCTGATGGAGGCGGTGGCGCGGGCGTCAATATTACCGGCGGTGACATTGAAGGCGGTAGTAGAACTCCCGGCGGGCACGGTGACGCTGGTGGGTACGGTGATGGCGTTGGATGTGGTGCTCACGTTGAGAACGGTATTGGACGCGGCGGCTTGCGACAGTTCCGCCGTACACGAGCTGGTGGCTTCGGCCATGACTCCACTGGGGCTGCAATCGAGCGCAGTTACCAGAACGGCAATACTCAGGGTGATGGTGGCCGACTGCCCGGAACCGTTATAAGAGGCGGTCAGCGATCCGCTTTGGCCGGAGGTGAAAGAGCCCGCTTGCACGGTGAAGGTAGCGAAGTTAGCGCCGGCGGGAATCGTCACCGATGAAGGAGCGCTTAGCAGACTATTGACTGTGGATAAGACCACATTCGCTCCGCCCGCGGGAGCGTTAGTTGTCAACGCCGCCGTACAGGTGGTAGAAGTCGACGGGGATAGAGTAGTCGGGGTGCAAACCAGAGACGATACCAGGGTAGGAGGGACCAGACTCAGGGTACTGTTCACGGAAGCGCCGTTGTAAGTAGCGGTGACGGTAGCGATCTGATCGCGGGCTATTCCAGCGGTAGTTACACTAAAGAATGCCGTGGTGAGGGATACCGCGACGGTAACCGATGGCGGGACGGTAAGTGTGGAGTTATTGCTGGAGAGCGTGACTATGGCGCCGCCGGCAGGAGCGGCACTGTTGAGTGTAACTGTACACGCTGCACTAATCAAGCTACTTAGGCTGGCGGGGCTGCAGGACAGGGAGTTGATCGCCGGCAGGGCGCTGCCTGTCACCGTTCCGCCAGTCAACGAGAGCGGGATGTTGAGCCCCGAAGGCGACGCAGCGAAGCCATTGCTAATTGCGATCGCGGTAGAGGCCACACCCGAGGCCACAGTAAGGTTCACCAGCGCGACGGTACCATTCGAGATGATTCCGGAACTCATGCCGGACAGGAGACAGGTGTAGGTACCGGCGCCGGGAAAACAGTTCAAGTTCATGGAAGCGCCGTTTAGCGCCCCTCCGGCAGCCACGGAAATCGCAGTTACAGTGCCGGCCGGATAGGACAAAGTCCACTGGAGGGATGCGGGCTCATTACCCGCGGGAGAGGTCAAAACCAGGCTCAGGGCTACGCTTCCGTTGGCCGCGGCCACGCCCGATGACAGCGCCAGGGCATCGGACGGCGCGATAGCGGCACCCGCGCACATCGCGAGAGCCATGGCGAGGAGCGGTGCTTTGGCCCAGTCTCGCGGTATTGCGGTTCCTGCCCCCATAATTACGAAGATAAATGCCCAGAGGCGGATTAAGTGACTAACTCGCGCCCCGTCCCGTGAGCGTGCGCGGAATCGTCCGTAGGAGTATCTTCCAGTCGAGCGCCAGCGACCAGCCATCGATATACTGCATATCCATCTTCATCCAGGTGTCGAAGTCGACGCTGTCGCGGCCGGAAAGTGCCCACAGGCAAGTCAACCCCGGGCGCATCCGCAGACGCCGGCGCTGCCAGTGCTGGTATTGTTCCACTTCGCTGGGAATCGCCGGGCGCGGTCCCACCAGCGACATGTCTCCTCGCAACACATTCCACAATTGCGGCCACTCGTCGATCGAGAACCTGCGCAGATACCGGCCGATGGGGGTCACGCGGGGATCGTCGGGAATCTTGAAGGCCGTCTCCCGCGTGTTCAGGTGTGCTACCGCGGGCTTCAATTCTTCGGCGTTGTGGCACATGGAGCGAAACTTATAAAGCAGAAACAGGCGGCCGTTCAAGCCGCAGCGCACCTGATGGAAAATAGCCGGACCACGCGACGTGAGCCGGATCAGAACCGCGACGATACCCATGAACGGCAGCAGAACCACCAGGCCGGCGGTAGCGATCATGACATCGATCAGGCGCTTCACCAGGAGCTGGATTTCGTCATGCGGTGCCGCGGAAAACGTCAGCAGGGGTGTGGCATCCAGGCGGTCCAGCGAGATGGTGCTGTTGACGTGCGGAAAGAAATCCACGGCCACGCGCGTGCGGATGCCTTCCTGATCGCAGAGTAGAAAAACACTCTCCAGGTCTGCCAGGCCCCGGCTGTCCACCGCGAAAATAATTTCGTCGACCACGTACTGGCGCAGCATGAGCGATAACTGCGCGAGGGGGTAAACCTGATACTCGGAACTAAGGACGATTCTGTCCGGGCCGGCCTCGGACTCACTGAAGAATCCGCGCAGCTGAACACCATATCGGGCGGACTGTTCCAACGTCCTGGCGATGCGGATGGCCCGCTCGCCCGTCCCCACCAACATCACATAGTGCGGAGTCGCGAACTCCCGCCGGATGACCCCCACGACGCGCCCGGCGGTAAGCCGGAAGACCAGAATAAACGCCCAGGTAAGGAACACGTACAGCGTCAGAAACAGCCGGCTGAGTTCCATGCGCAGAGCGTACTCGAAGACCAGAAGGCAGAGAGCCCCGGCAGCGCATTGGCGCACCGAATCGCGCAGGATGATGCGCGGATGCCCGGTAACCAGCTTGTCGTAGACCTGGAGCCAGAGGCCGATCGCCAGCCAGCCGGAGAGAGAAAATCCCAGGATCAGGGTCTTCTGCTGCGTGGTCAGATAGAACAGGTCATACAGAAAATGCCAATGCAGGGGAACCCGCGTGATGTAGGCTATCTGGAAGGCCACCGTGGCCAGGATGATTTCCGATAGCGCGAAGAAAATGCGGGTTTTACGCTGATGGCTGAACATTGCCAGGAATCCCAATTATCACACGCTGGCAGGAACATGACCCAGGCCGGCGCCTGGCCGCTCTCGGAGTTTACTGGATGGGAACCACGGCCGCACTGGAAGTGCCTACGTCGTTGGTAGCGGTGATGCTCAACGATTGCAGGTACTGCAGAAGGTTGGCGGTGGAATTGCCGTTCGACAAGGTAAAGGTGACCTCCAGCAGGAAGCTGCCGCCGAAACCGGACGCTGCTGTGCCCTGAAACCAGGCCGCGGAGGCCGAACTCACGTCGAGGGTAAGTTGCGCCGGGTTAAACGTCCGCCCCTGGACGGCCGTGAACTGGACGTTCAGGTTCTTTAGGACTCGAGTGGTGGTGAAGCCGCTGAGCGTGAGGGTGAAAGCATTCGTCCCCTGGGAAACGGTGGCGTTCAACAGCACCGGAGGCAACCCGGGAATCGTCAGGGTACTGACGGTAGGTGAAGCAGGGGTCAGATTGAAGCCGTCGGTCAACGCAAAAGAGGGCGTGATGGCGATACTGCCGGACGTGGTGCCGGTCTGGAGCGACACGCTGGTGGCATTGCCGCTAAACAGCGCCTGCGTGGTATTGGCGGGGATGATGAAATTGATGGTGCGCCCTCCATTGGCAAACTGAATGGTGGTGTCGTCCGCGAACACGTTGGTGTTGAATGTCAGGGTCAGGGTGCCCTGCAAGAGCAACGGATAGGGCGACGCCAGCGTCAGTCCGATGGCTGGCTGCTGATCTGGTTGCGCCGTGCCCGACGGCCCGGTGAAGCTGTAAACCGGCAACGATGGCGGTTGCGTGCCATTGCCGGAGAGCGAGAAAGTGGCGCTGTTGACAAGCAAAGTCGCGGTGAGGTTTCCGGTATTGTTGGGGGCAAAGCCGATCGCAAAAGTAATAGTCGAGCCGGGATTCAAACTTGTGGGCAGGCTTGGCAATCCGGAAAGGGCAAATATGGTGCTGGGAGCGGATAGATCGATACTGGAAATGGTGGCCGAGCTAGTGCCCGAATTCTGAATCGAGAAAGTCAGACTCTCGGTGCTACCAACTGCCAGCGGAGTGAAGAGGACCGCGCCGCCGGCTAAGACCGGCACAGCGGACGACCCGCTGGTATAAGAGTAGGTCAACTGCGCGCCGATAGCCGTGGCGGTGATGGTAACGGTGTCGGTGCCGAAAGTCAGATGTCCGGTGACGGCGCCGGGCTGTGTTGGCGCGAAAATCAGAGTAAATTGCACCGATGCGCCGGGCTGCATTGTGTAGGGCAGGCTGGGCGGATTGCTGAGGGACAGTCCCTGGCCGATCACGCTGAGAGCGGAAATCTGTCCGGCTCCCAATCCGGTATTCATGACTGTGACCGCGACGTTGGTGGTTTGTCCTACCGTAGTATTGGGGATCGCGGCTGTGCCTCCGGCCGTTACCGTCGTGGTGCCAGCGCTGCTGGAGAACTGATAACTGTAAATCGGCTGGACTGCCTGCGCTTGCAGATTGACCGTAAATGTCTGTCCGTTGGCCGTGACGCTCAGGGTGTCAGCAGACGCCTGTTGCTGCAGCGGGCTGAAGCGGATCCCGAAGGGGAGTTGCAGCGAAGGCCCAACCTGCACCGGCAACGGAGCCAGGCTGACAACCTGAAACACCGTTCCGGCCGACAGCCCCACCGCGGTAACCGAACCGGTTCCCTTGCCGGTGTTCGCTACCAGCATCGCAATCGTGAAGGTAGCGCCCACCTGGGTATTAGGGAACTGCAGCGTGGAGCCGCTGGGCAGCGGAAGCGTGTTGCTGGTAGTGGGATCAATATATTCCAGTGAGAAATTCGGCGGTGGAGTGGAGCCCGCAAGCGCGCCGGTGATCGAAGCCCCGGGCACGGAGATGGCAAACGTTCCCGAGTAACTACCGGGCTGCGAGGGAGCGAAGATAAGCGCGAATTGGAGTGTCTGGCCGGCAGGTACGCTGGCCGGCGTGTTCGGGCTGCTGAGCCGAAACCCCGTTCCGGTTATCGCAATTCCACTGATGGTCCCGGCTCCCGTGCCGCTGTTCGTGATCGTGACTGTCGCGGAAGTGGTGGCGTTGATATCCACCGCAGGAAAGGTGATGGTGTCTCCCGAGGCCAACGCATGGACATTGCCGTCCGCCAAAGTGTAAGAGAACAAGAAGCTCGACTGGCCCAGAGCAGGCGTCACCGCGGCCAGAGCGACAAGTAAAGCCGGCAGCCCCCTCCTCAAACTCAGATCTGCCATTGAGGCACCAATAAACCACCGCGACATATATTTATCGAGGACTCCCGAAGACCACGCTACCCGCGCTGACGGAGATGGGCGAGTTAGAACTGTGACTGGAGAGGTAGTAAGCTGCCGCGCCGGCGCCACCCGCGGCGACGACACCCAGAACGATCCACTTCCATTTGCCGCCAGACTTGGATGTTCGTGCGCTCGCGGTGGGGACTTTGGCCCCGGGCGGGGCCTCGACGACGAGGTTGATCAAGTTTCTGGCGCGCAGGCCGTGCGAAG
>CAZARO010000031.1:0-13592 GCA_964487165.1 uncultured Solibacteraceae bacterium
CCCTGGGCTTTCAAAATGCGGTAGAAATAGCCGTGGTAGGGTTCCATCTTCTTGCCCGCTTCCGCCGCAGCCTCAGCCGCGCCGGCGAAGGACTTGGGCACCAGACTCCCCGGTTGACCTTCCCAGTACAACCCATCCTGCTTGCCCGGCGAACTGACGATTTTCTGCGCGTACTCCAGGTTGCCGTCGGCGTCCCGGTCAATGTTGGCGTACGCCATCTGCGCTTCCACGTAGCCGCGGCACACTTCCACGGCATTCAGCTCGTTGCGCCCGACGTGGCGAGCCAGAACCTCCATCTTGCCCTGCGCCGCGTCGAAATACCACTTGCCGGCTTTATCGCGGGCTAGCGGGATCGGGAACGGCCAATCGTCCGTGCCCACGGCGAACGTCACCCGGTTGGGGTTGGTCGGATCCTTTTCGATCTGCAATCGCTGGTGCAGCATTTTGGCGAAATTGGCGCGATCCTCGCGCGCCCCGGCGTCGTCGGCGGCCGCCACAAGTTCCTTGCCGGCCGGGCCGAAGAGCTTCAGCATGGTGGCCGTGTCGTTATGTTCCGCCGCGTTGCCCACTGCCTGGATGGCCTCCTCGGGCGTCGCGAAAGTGGGTTGCGCAGTTGGCGTTTGCGCGCGAAGAAGAGTCAGCGACATCGCCGCCATGGCTCCCGCGGTGAGCGCCGGCCACAGTATGGTTTGCCAGTTCGATTTCATAGCTGCCTCCTATCTCCTTCTGCCGCCACCACCGCCGGCGGGGCGGCCACCACCGCCGGTGCGGCCGGCCCCCAGGCTCGAGAAGCCGTGATCGCTGTTGATTCTCGCGGCCTGCCCGTTGCCCATCCCTCCGAAGAGGCCGCCGCGCGAGTTATTCTGCGGGACGCTGCGGTTGCCGATGCGCTCGTTCGATTGCGATCCTGCCTGACGCGCCTGCTGGGTCGCAGCGGTCCGCAGATTATCGCGCACCGCTCCCTGGTAGCGGTTGGCCAGTTCCGGCCGCGAATAGGGGACGCCCGCGCGGTGGGCCGGATCGTGCGCCCACACCGAATTCCCGTGCAGTTGCGCCAGGTGGCCCGAATTGAAATTGTACCGGTGGATGAAAGTGTTGTTGACGATCACCGTTCGCCCGCCCCATCCCGGGTGCCAGCCCCAACCGCCCCATCCTCCCCAACCGCCGCCGAAAAAGAAGCCCATGCCGATGCCGGGTCCGAAGCCGAAGTACACACCCGCGCCGGGATACGGCGGCCAGAACCAGCCCGGATACGGATAGTAGAGCGGCGGACCCCAGATCCACGCCGGGTTGTATACCGGCACGTAGATCACTGCCGGGTCGGCCGGCTCGATCTCGATGGCCGGCGGGCCCGCCTCGCTGGGAGCTGTGGTGACGGTCTCCTGCGGTGTCGATTTCAGCTTGCCCGCCTGTTGCGCCTGCTGGCGGAGTCTCTGCACCGCGTCCATTACTTCCGCCTGCTGGGCCAGAAAGGCGTTGCCCAGGTTGGTGGTCCAGGTAACGTCGTCATTGAGGCGCTTCAGCACGTCGGGAAAGATCACCAGGGCCTGCACGCTGGCGTCCCAATTCTGCTGCTGCGCAGCCTCCGTGAGGGCGGTGCCGGTGAGCCCCGGATTACGCAACAGCCATTGCTGCGCCTCCACCACTTCCAGCGGATAGGTGGCCGCTACCAGAATCTGGGTGAGAAGCGGATCGGGATACAGCGCGATCGGCGCTACCAGGTTCTCGAGCTGCTGCGGATTCAGGGTTTGATCGGGTGGTGGTAAAGGCGGCGGCGTTTGTGCCTGTGCCCTCAACAGGCTGTCGCCCAAAAGTAAGAACAAGCTGCCAAACACTGCCAACATCTGGGAGCGTCGCATTTTCTGCCTCCTCGCATGCCCAAAACTATAGATGGCAGTCCCGTTATACCAGATACTGACTCGTGAGAGCTATCGGGGCTAGCTCGGGGTGCTTACGGCCACCGCTCCCTTGCGGTCGCGGCTCAGTAACCCTTCCCGAATCAATGCGTGCCTTACTGAGCCGCGACCGCAAGGGAGCGGTGCAAATCATGGAACCCAACCCACCCTTGACGCCAGCCGCGAAACGAGAGTAAAATGTCCCCAATCATGTCTGGGTGCCCCGCAGCGCCTTACTCTACGCCTGTCTCGTAGCGTCCCAACCCCATTCCAACAAGGAGTGTATATCTCTTGACGAACAATTTCTTAACCGCAGCAGCCAAGAGATTCGCCCCGCTCGCTATCCTGCTGGCGGTGTGCGGCCCCTTGCAGTCCGCCACGGTGGCGGCCGAACCGGCGAGCCTTCTGCGCCAGTACTGCTACGTTTGCCATAGCCAGAAAATGCATTCCGGCAACCTGACGCTGGAAGGGTTGGACACTGCCCATATAGCTCAAAACGCGGCAGTGTGGGAAAAGGTAGTAAAAAAACTCCGCGCCGGCGTGATGCCGCCCATAGGACTTCCACGGCCCGAGAAAACCGCCTACGATGGCCTCGCCTCCTGGCTCGAAACGGAGCTCGACCGGTATGCGGCCGCCCATCCCAATCCCGGCCGTACGGAAGCTCTCCATCGTCTCAACCGCGCCGAGTATCAAAATGCCGTCCGGGACCTGCTGGGGCTCGATATCGACGCCGACAAGCTGCTTCCCGCGGATGACGGCAGTTTCGGTTTCGACAACATGGCGGGCGCGCTCAAGGTGTCCCCCACCCTCATGGAGCGCTACCTTTCCGTGGCTGGCGTCGTGAGCCGGCTCGCCGTGGGCGTTCCGGTAAAGTCTCCCGAGTCGGTGACGTTTCGCGTCTCCCCGGCCCTGCCGCAATACGATCATGTGGAGGGCCTGCCCTTCGGCACCCGCGGAGGCACGCTCGCCCACTACAACTTCCCGGCCGATGGCGAATACGAAATCAAAGTGGAGCTGCAACGTTCCGGCACTGCCGGCGGCGTCAGCGGTCTCAACGAAGCCCACGACATGGAAGTGAGCGTGGACGGCGACCAGGTGAAGCTCTTCTCTCTGAAGCCCGGAGGCGGACGGGGAGCGCAAACCGAGGAGAATGTCGAGCGGAAGGAGGCCGATGCCGGCCTGCGACTGCGTCTTCCGGTGGCAGCGGGACCGCATGAGATCGGGGTCGCCTTCCTCCTGAAGTCCCACGCCGAATCGACCGATATGCGGGAGCCGTTCCGCCGCACGGATAACGCCGGCGGGAACGGAGTCAATCTCTCCCAGCCGCACGTCGCGGCAGTCATTGTTACCGGGCCGTTCGGCGCCGCCGCGGCCAGCGCGCCCGCCGACACCCCCAGCCGCAAGCGCATTTTCGTATGCCATCCCGCAGCCGTCTCCGAGGAAGACGGCTGCGCCCACCAGATTCTGGCGCAGCTTGCCCGCCGCGGCTACCGGCGTCCGGTGACGGACCCCGATCTCGCCCCGTTGCTGGCCGAATACCAGGCCGGCCGGGATAGCGAAAACTCCGATACCGGCTTCGATTCCGGCATCGAGATGGCCGTCCGGCGGCTGCTGGTGAGTCCCGAGTTCCTGTTTCGCGTGGAGCGGGACCCCGCCGGAGTCGCGCCCAAAACTAATTACCGGGTGAGCGATCTGGAGCTCGCGTCGCGCCTCTCTTTCTTCCTCTGGAGCTCGATTCCGGATGACGAATTGTTGGGCCTGGCGGCCGAAGGGAAACTGAAAGACCGCAATGTGCTGGAACAGCAGGTGCGCCGCATGCTGGCCGACCAGCGGTCGCAGGCTTTGGTTAGCAATTTCTCCGGACAATGGCTGTATCTGCGCAACGTACCCGCGGTGACTCCGAACCTGGACATGTTCCCCGATTTTGACGAGGGGTTGCGGCAGGATCTGCGCCACGAAACGGAGCTGCTCTTCGGCGGCATCGTGAGCGAAAATCGCAGCGCGCTGGAGCTGCTGAATGCCGACTACACCTACCTCAACGAACGCCTGGCGCGGCACTACGGCATTCCCAACGTGTACGGCAGCCGCTTCCGGCGGGTGCCGCTGGGCGAACTGGCGCCGGTGCGCGGCGGTCTTCTGGGCCAGGGGAGCATCCTGACGGTGACCTCGCATGCCGACCGCACCTCACCGGTGCTGCGCGGCAAGTGGATTCTCGAAAACATCCTGGGAACGCCGCCCGCCCCGCCGCCGGCCATCGTACCGACGCTCGACGACAACAACAACGTCGGCGGGATAATCCTCTCCATGCGTAAGCGCATGGCGGTACATCGCTCCAATCCGGCCTGCGCCGGGTGCCACAAAATCATCGATCCCGCCGGGTTCGCCCTGGAGAACTTCGACGCCGTGGGGCGTTGGCGCGACGCCGACAATACCCCCGCCGTACCTTGGGTCCGCAGCGAAGGGACGGCAGCCATCGATGCTTCCGGCGCTCTGCCCGACGGCACCAAATTCAACGGCCCCGCCGAGCTGAAGCAGGCCTTACTGCGCGATCCGTCGCGCTTCGTTACCACCGTCAGCGCCAAACTTCTGACCTACGCCCTGGGCCGCGGGCTCGACGATTACGATATGCCGGTGGTGCGCGCCATTGTGCGCCATGCCACGGCCGACAATTACCGCTTTCAAACGCTGATCCTGGATGTGGCAGAGAGCCAGCCATTTCAAATGAGGAGATCCCCAGAATGAACTTCGTTACCAAGAAAGCCTTGCCGCGGCGGACATTTCTGCGCGGGGCCGCGGGCGCTTTGATCGGCTTGCCGCTGCTCGATTCCATGGTGCCGGCGCTTTCGGCCATGTCTGCCACGGCAGCCAATCCCGTAAAGCGCCTGGGATTCGTCTACATTCCGAATGGCGTTTGCCAGGCCCCCTGGTGGCCCAAAAGCAGCGGGCCGAAGCTGGAGTTGTCGCCGACCCTCAGTGCGTTGGAGCCGTTCCGCGATCAGGTAACAGTGCTGCGCGGACTGGCCCATCACCAGGCCGAGGGGCTGGGTGACGGAGATGCCGAGCACACGCGCGCCGGTTCGGTGTGGCTGAACGGAGTGCATCCCAAGTTGACCGAAGGTGCCGATGTCCACGCCGGCACCACGGCCGACCAGATTGCCGCCGAGCACATCTCCAAAGACACTCAGTTGACGTCTCTTGAACTGGCGCTCGAGCCCAATTACATGGTGGGCAATTGCAACGACGGCTACAGCTGCGTCTACATGAATACCTTCGTGTGGAAGACGCCGACCATGCCGCTTCCCATGGAAAATAACCCGCGCGTGGTGTTCGAACGCCTGTTCGGCTTAGGCGGGAGCACGGCGGAGCGGCTGGCGGAAATCCGCAAGAATCGCAGCATTCTCGATTCGGTATCGGAAGAGATGGCCAGTTTGCAGCGATCCCTGGGGGCCGGCGACCGGGGCATCGTGAGCGAGTACCTGGATTCCGTCCGCGAGATGGAGGAGCGCATTCGCAAGTCCGCGGCGCGGGCCGATAGCGGCGCCTTGCCGAGCACGCTGGAGCGGCCGGCGGGCATTCCGGAATCGTTCGACGAGCACGCCAAATTGATGTTCGACCTGCAATGGCTGGCATTCCGCGCGGACATTACGCGCGTCATCACCTTCCAGTTGGCGCGTGAATTCAGCAATCGCTCCTACCCCAATATCGGCGTCACCGACGGCCATCACTCGGTCTCGCACCACGAGAATACCGCGGCCAAGAATGAGAAATACGCCAAGATCAACAAGTATCACGTGGAGCTGTTCGCCTATTTCCTGGACAAGATGCAGGCCACGCCGGATGGCGACGGGTCGCTGCTGGACCACTCCATGTTCCTCTACGGCGGCGGCATCAGCGATGGCAATAAGCACGACCATTGCAACCTGCCGCTGGTGCTGGTGGGCGGAGGAGCGGGAAGCCTGAAGGGCGGGCGCTACCTGGAATTTCCCGACCCCACCCCCATGTCCAACATGCTGGTCAGCCTGCTGGACAAGGCCGGCGTCAAAATGGACAAGCTCGGCGACAGCACGGGGCCATTGCGAGTGGAAGGCGCTACCGGACTGTGATGGTTGGGAGGGCTAACGGGATGCGCGGCAAGTTCATCGCGGGAATCTGGCTGGCGTCGATGACGCTTTGCGCCTGGGGACAACCGGCCGGCGCCAATAGCTCCCGAGGGGACGGTTCCACCCCTCTGCACTGGGCGGTCTACCGGGACGAGTTACAGAATGCCGAGGCGCTGCTGCGCGCGGGCGCCGACGCGAAAGCGGTTACTAAGTACGGAGTAACTCCCCTGTCACTGGCGTGTACCAACGGAAACGCCGCCATGATCGAGTTGCTGCTGAAGGCCGGCGCCGATCCGAACGCGGCGCTTCCGGGCGGCGAAACGGCGCTTATGACGGCTGCCCGGACGGGCAATCCGGATGCGGTGCTGGCGCTGGTACATCACGGCGCCAACGTCAACGCTAAGGAGCCGTCGCGCGGCCAGACGGCGCTCATGTGGGCGGCGGCGGAGGGACACGCGGCGGCGGTCAAAGTCCTGCTGGAAAATGGCGCGGATATGCACGCGCGCTCGCAAGGGGCTGCGGGGCGAGGCGGACGCAACAACAATCCCGCCGCTACGGCCGGCGCCGGCGCCGTTGCGACTCCCGCGACACCTGCGGCGACTCCCGAAGAGGGTAAGACGGCCATCGTTCCGCCCACTGCTGCTCCTTCCACTGCCGGACGCGGCGGGCGTGGTGCAAACAGCGATTTCACGCCGTTCCTGTTCGCCGTGCGCGGCGGGCACATCGACACCGTAAAAGTCCTGCTGGCGGCCGGCGCGGACCCCAACGAGGCTCTGGCCGATGGCACCAGCGCCCTGATTGTGGCCACCACTAACGCGCGCTATGAGTTGGGCGCGCTCCTGATCGACAAGGGCGCCAACGTAAACTGGGACGCCCAGGGGTGGACCGCGCTGCACCAGGTGGCATGGACCCGGCGGCCCAATATTCACAAGACGCCGGCGGCGGTTCCCTCCGGCAACATGGATAGCCTGACATTCGTGAAGTATCTGATCGCGCATGGGGCCAACCCCAACGCCCGCGAGACGAAGGAGCCGCGCGACGGCAATCTCGGGAAACTGCGGCGAATCGGCGCGACCCCTTACCTGCTGGCCGCGAAATCCGCGGATACCGAGTTGATGCGCTGCCTGATGGTCAATGGGGCGGATGCCACCTTGATGACCGCAGAGCACATAACGCCGCTCGAAGTGGCCGCCGGCGTGGGCGTGTATCGCGTCTCCGAGAGCCCCGGCTCCAACGAGGATGCCTTTGAGGCGGTGAAGCTGGCGTACGAACTCGGCAGCCGGGACATCAACTGGGTGGACGACAACGGCAATACGGCGATGCATGGTGCGGCCCTGCGTGGGTCCAATGCCATCGTGCAATTCCTGTTCGACAAGGGAGCGAAGCTCGATGTCACCAATAAGATCGGCTGGACTCCTCTGACCATTGCCGAGGGTATCTTCTACCCCGACGTTTTCAAGACCGAGGTCCAAACCGAGGCGTTGCTTCTGAAACTGGGAGCGACTAAACGGGAGGTGCCGGAGAGCGTCCGCTATGCCGGCATGGATAAGGACGGGCGCGAAACTACCGTCGGCGGCGGCGGAATCGATGCCGCCCCGGCGGCCAAGCCCCCCGTGGACGCCGGCAAGCCGGAAACCGTGAAAAACTAATCAAGGGCTGCGCCCTTGAAATCCTTGCAGGATTTTGGGAGACAGAAGCGGCCCCTGCGGGTCCGAAGAAGTCTGACAGCCCTGGCGGGCTGCCGGAAGTCAGAATGGCGGTGGCCAGCGGCGGTTTGAAGTCTTCTTGACTGGCCTCGGGGCCATTGTCTAAGTGTTGAAGTATTGTTTAAGATCTTCGATGATGAGAAACTAAATGACCCAAATCGATATGATGCGACGCACACTGGCAGTCCTCGCTCTCCCGCTTTGTCTTGCCGCGCAGCGGGGCAATACGAACCCTGACGGTTCGCTGCGCCCGGCGCAGCCTTTCAGCCGCTTGTTCACCCAGGATGCTTACACCGAGTACTCCATTCTGGAACCGGGGTCGGAGCAGTTTCGCATTCGCTATCTGCCGGAGGAGAACCGCGCCGGGGCCACCGAGCTGGTCAACGCCACCCGCGGCGGCAGCGAGGGCTCGGGCGTCGAGGTGTACGACCCGCGCACCGGCAAGCCGCTCAAATTCACTTATGAGCAGCAGGGCAACGACCCCGAAAACCACGCCATTCACGCTACCTTGCCGATACCCGTGCCGGAGGGCGGCGTGGGCCGCGTCCTGATTTACAAGACTTACAAGGACGCTCGCACTTACATGATGAACGGCCAGGATATCGTCTGGGTGCGCAGCCTGGCAGGCTACCGGCTGGGCGTGATCCTGCCGAAAGGCTTCGCGTTTATCTCTTCCGATGTCGCGGCGCAACTTACTACGCTGCCCGACGGCCGCCTGAAGATCGCTTTCGCCAATCCCAGCGGCCAAAGCAACCCGGTGACCGTGCGCGCCCGCCCGACCACCGCGAATTTCGCGCCTCTGCCGTATACCGACATGTTCTTCGACGATATCAAGACGCTCTACGATCTGGGCGCGCCCGAGACTCACTCGATCCACGTGGAAGAGACCTACAGCGATTACCGCAAGGGCGACAAGGCCAGGCTCGATTCCCTGGAGTATCTGGCGCTACAGGATCTGAAAGTGATCGATCTCGACACCGCCAAGCCGCTGGCGCCTGCCAAAGAAGGCAAGGCGATGGCCGTCAAGCTGGAAGTCCCGATTGTCGACGACAAGCAGAGCGCGCATCTCAAGATTACCGGCACGCTGCAGGACGCGGGCTACAAAGTGCAGAACGGCGACCTGGTGTTCGAGCGCACGCTGCACGGTCTCCGCAATACGGTGCTGTTACCGGCCGGCTGGGACATCTCCGCGGCGTCGCAATCCGGCAACATCGGCACCTATCAGGGCCGCACGTTCCTGGCGCTGATCAATTTGAACGGCGAGAACAATTACCGCGTCACCATTCACGCCCGCAAGCGGGAGTAAGAACCGGCCCAAATATACCTGATGATTTCAAGCTGATCCGCTACAATTGTCGAGGCGTGACGGGCCGATTTTTGCGCGGGCGCCCGCCGGGCTTTGGTCTTTCGCATCGCGGATGACCTCAGAAGCAACTCTGCCCAACTACCTCATTCTGGGCCCCACCTTGCAACGCGGTGGGTCCGACCGTCAACGATTGCCGTGAATTTTCGAAGGAGAGTACGCTTCCACGGCCAAGGGAGCGCTAGATAATGCACCTCCAGGCTGTACCGGGCACTCTCAACGTCGTCTGGCACCTTGAAAGAGTTCTCGCACCGGGCCGTCATCGGTTCCCCCCACCATAATGTTCGAATTGGAAACGCAGGTGTTCGGCGTTGCGACGATTCCGGCGACGTGGTGCTACGGGTTGTATCTGCGGTACGCGCGGTTTTGGCCGCCCTCTTTACCTGCGCCGCCTCGTGCGCCTGGCGAACTCTTTCTTGACGCCGCTGTTCTGCTTTCCCGTAAGACCGTGGGAGCCTCCAACCACAACCCATTGTGGCCGACAATGGCGGATGTCGTCACGTAGATAATCGCGAATTCCTCTTGATTTTCCCCTTTTGTTCGCCCACAATGAATTGGGGGCAAACTATGGCACTCACCAAGCGGCAAAAACAGGTGCTCGATTTTATCGCCGGGTTCGTCGAGGAGAACCGCTACTGCCCGAGTTATGAAGAAATCGCCAAGGGGCTGGACCTGGCCTCGCTGGCCACGGTCCACAAACATATCTCCATCCTCGAGTCGAAAAACTACTTGAAGCGCGGCTTCAATCAGAGCCGCTCGCTTGAAATCACCGCCAAATATATGGCGGAACTGCACCGCGCCAAGCCGCCGCAGACTGAGATCCCGATGCGCGGCCGCATCGCCGCCGGCGCGCCGCTCGAAGCTGTCGAACAGAGTGAGACGCTCAACCTCGGCGACTATATCGGCGGCGCCAACACCTATGCGCTCGAAGTGCGGGGGAATTCCATGATTGAGGACCACATATGCGACGGCGACGTGGTCTTATTGGAAAAGACCTCGGAAGCTAGAGACGGAGACATTGTAGTCGCCCTGGTGGCGGGCAGCGATGCTACTTTGAAGCGTATTTATCGCGAACCCGGAGCTAAAGTCCGATTGCAGCCGGCTAACTCCGCTTTGGACCCGATCATAGTTCCAGCCGAGGATATCGAGATCCAAGGCCGCTTACTCGCTGTGCTGCGAAAGTACCGTTAGCGATCCCTTAGCCGGGGGTCAGACGGTGGCGGTGGCCGCTTGCAGTTCCTGTTCTGCGCGCAGCCAGTCTTCCTCGGGCGAACCGCCCTGGAAACCACGCGCTTCCCAAAACGAATACGCCAGTGATGCAATCTGCTCCTGCGAGGGTGCGTCCGATACTGGTTGAGTTACAGACGCTTCGGCTGCGGCGGGCGCGGTAGGCTTCACCCGTTTGGTAGTTGCCGGCTTATGACGGGGCGGAACGGAAGCGGATGCAACTATTTGTTTCTCGGATACACGCTTGCTTGGCATTAGATAGTTCTCCCTAAACGAAATTTATTTTCTTTATTTTACCCGATCGCGGGCAACCAGTAAATCGAAACTTTCTATCAATAGCATTACGAACCATTGCGATACGGGCTGCAAATGTGTTTCAGACCACACTATCTGAGTAGCGTATACTAGGGATTAGGTTGCGAGGCGCAGCGACTCTCGGGATTGTGCTTGCGCTCATGGCGCAGGCAACCTCCGCGGCACCGAAGATCATCGCGGTGGACGTGGATGGGGTGGTGCACCCTATTACCGCCGAGATTGTGGCCAGCGCCATCGCGCAAGCGAAACAACAAAACGCGTCGCTCATTCTGGTGCGTCTCAATACGCCTGGCGGCCTCATGGACGCCATGGAGAAGACCGCCGAAGAGATGCTCGCTTCGCCTGTTCCCGTGGCCACTTTCGTAACTCCCAGCGGCGGACGGGCTGCCTCCGCGGGATTCTTCCTGCTGCAAGCGGGCGACGTGGCCGTAATGGCTCCCAGCACACGCACGGGCGCGGCCCACCCTGTCGCCATGACTGGCGAGATGGATGCCGTGATGGCGCAGAAGGTGGAGAACGATGCGGCCGCCGGCTTGCGCAGCCTTTGCCTCAAGCGTGGGCGCAATGCCGAACTGGCCGAGACTACCGTCCGCCAGAGTAAGTCATACACCGAGCGGGAAGCGCTCGACCAACATCTTATCGATCTCATCGAGCCCAATGAACAGGCATTAGTGGCGGCACTCGATGGCCGCACCGTGACGCGCATCGACGGCCGCACTGAGACCCTGCATACCGCCGGCGCCGAGATCGAAGTCTACCAGTTGACCATGCGCCAGCGAATCGTCAGTTCCATCGCCGATCCCAACATCGCGCTGGTGCTGCTGGTCGTCGGAGCGCTGTGCCTCTACCTGGAACTGAATTCGCCCGGCCTGATCGTGCCGGGAGTGGTGGGCGCAATTCTGGTGCTGCTGGGGCTTTCGGCCATTTCGCTGCTCCCCATCAACTGGCTGGGCGCGTCTTTGCTGTTGCTGGCATTCGGGCTGTTCGTGCTGGAGGCCAAGTTCGCAACGCATGGGATCCTCGGCACGGGAGGTGCCATCTCTATGGTGCTTGGCGCAGTCATGCTGGTGGATAGTCCGCTACCGGAAATGCGGGTTCACTTAGGCACCGCCATTGCTTTGGCATTACCATTCTCGGCGATCACGGTGTTCCTGCTCTCGCTGGCGGTGCGCGCGCGGCGCAACAAAGTGGAAACCGGCAGCGAGGGCATGATCGGCGAGACAGGAGCGGCGGTCACGGAACTGGCCCCGGAAGGTAAAATCCTGGTCCACGGCGAGTATTGGACCGCGGTCTCGGCGCGGCCGGTCGCCATCGGTGGGCGCGTGCGGGTTACGGCCATCGACAAGTTGAAGCTCACGGTAGAACCGCTGGCGTAGCAGGAGGCTGGAATGATCGACTTGACGAGTTTCACGGCCATCATCGTGGTGATCGTCGTAATCTATCTGATTAGTTCCGTCAAAATTTTGCGCGAATACGAGCGCGGCGTGATTTTCCGTTTCGGCCGCCTGCTGCCCGAGCCCAAGGGTCCGGGCATCATACTGGTATTCGCCCCTGTCGACCGCATCGTGCGTGTCTCCCTGCGGGTGGATACACTCGAAGTGCCGGCGCAGGACGTTATCACGCGCGACAACGTCACCGTGAAGGTGAACGCGGTGCTTTACTTTCGCGTGATTGAACCGCGACTCGCCATCGTGGAGGTTTCCAACTTCCTCTACGCCACCTCGCAATTGGCGCAAACCACGTTGCGCAGCGTGCTGGGCGAAGTGGAACTGGACGAGCTACTCAGCAAGCGCGAAAAGCTGAACCTGCGCTTGCAAACCATCCTCGATCAGCACACCTCGCCCTGGGGCGTCAAAGTCACCATGGTGGAAGTCAAGCAGGTGGACCTGGCCGAGTCCATGATTCGGGCCATCGCCCGCCAGGCGGAAGCGGAACGCGAACGGCGCGCTAAAATCATCCATGCGGAGGGCGAATACACGGCCTCCGAAAAGCTGGCCATGGCAGCGCAGGTGCTCCAAAAACAACCGGTGGCGATTCAGTTACGATATCTGCAGACGCTGGTCGAAAGCGGTACGGAGAAAAACACTACCATTGTATTTCCGCTCCCACTGGATATAATTGCATCTTTGAAGGGTGCGCTCGACCGCGGAATCGGCAACGGTTCCGGCGAGCCCCAATCGTAGAACATGCGCAACAAGGAGACGGGCGAATTCGAACTGGTCGTGGGCGATAAGCAACTGCTCAGCGGCTTCTTTATCGGGGTCCTGTTGCTGGCGGTGGTGTTTGCGATGGGCTATCTGCTCGGACAGAGTTCGCCGAAATCGGCCAAAATCTCTCCCGACACGCCCGCGAATCCCTCGAACACCGCAACCGATGCTCACCCGCAAGCGGCGGCGCCTCCCGCTTCTCCGCCCAGTCTCGAACCCGCGCCCACCACGCAACCCGAGCAAACGGCCGAGGCGCAGCCAGTGGAAACTCCGCCCCTGGAAACTCCGCCGCAGCCAACCACCGTTCCCGCGCGCGATACCAGCGAGCCGGTGACACCGCGTAAGGCGCAGCCTGTTGCCGACCTGGGGAATCCCAACTACTGGCAGGTCCTGGCGGGCAGCCGGACTTCGGCTGATGCGTTGTCGCAGACCCTCAAGGGTCAAGGTTTTCCAGTCTCCATGCGGCCCGGCCCGAACAATCTTACGCTGGTGTGGGTGGGACCTTATACCGACAAAAATTCCCTGACCCGCGCCAAGAAGCAACTGGAAGACGCCGGGATCACCAACCTCATTCGAAAACAGTGAGCCAATCGCTGATACAGATCGGCGGAGGCCCGCGGCCTCGCCTGCCTGAGTGGGCCCGCAAGAGCCGCACCCATTTCGCGTCGCTCAACCAGCTCAAGAGCGGACTGCGGAAGTTGAACCTGCACACCGTCTGCGAATCGGCCCGCTGCCCCAATATTCATGAGTGCTTCCACCGCGGAGCCGCTACCTTCATG
>CAZARO010000032.1:0-13494 GCA_964487165.1 uncultured Solibacteraceae bacterium
ATCGAGCGTGACCCCGACATGGCACTTGCCCAGCAGCGTTTCGAAGACCGCCTGCGAGCCATCCTCCAGCCCGCACGAAGGATGCAACGCCACCCGATTGGGAGCCAGGCGGAGATTGGATTCCTGGTAGACCTTCGAAAGGATCGGCGAGCAGGGCGTCAACTCGCGGTTGAATACCACCACCAAGGGCAGCTCGGACTCTTCCACGGGCTTCGTTTCTGCCGCGGCGGCGGAGAATCGGGCCGCGGGAGCTTTGTCATCTGGTGCGTCGAGCCAGCAACCGCCGGCGTTGAGCGCTTTCCAGAAATCAGCGGCGTTCAAATCTTTGAGCGCCACCGATTTCGCGTCGGCGTAGGTGAATAAGGTGCCGCGTCCGGCTTTGTGGATGGCGTCGGCGCGCTCGTGGAGCGTGTCGCCGATCGGTAATCCGGCCGCCGCGGCCACGAACTCTTCGGGCTTCACCGCGTATGCCGGCGCGGGCACCAGGGGCGTGGCCAGGCGGAACGCGGCAGCCGGGGAATCCACTGCCGTTGGGATGTCGCCGGCCACTTCGGGATAGACTCCGGCCGGTACGACGTACTGTGCGTGCCGCGCATACCCTTCGCGCGACCACGCCAGCGCCACTACCACCGGGTTATCGGCCACCAGCTTCTTTTCGATGGCCCGCCACGGCAGATATTCGCCGGGCCCCGATTCGTCGACCATGAGGACGCGCACCGAGCCATCGGGCAGCGATGCCAGGTCGGTTACCGGCGCGGCTTTTTGCCACTCCGCCGGCACCGGAGTTTCGCGCCGCGCCACCACCGTTCGGCCAGTGCTTGCAAGCCGAGAAGAACCCAGCACCAGCACTGGCCCGTTCTGCTCCAACTGCTCCGCCAGGGCTGCGATTTCCGATTCCGCGAGCCCCGTAGCTTGCGCCGCGGCGGTGTGCGTCATGGTACCGGCCAGTCCCTGCGCCAGAGCGTCTTCCGAGCCCGGCCGGATGCGCAGCCATTGGTCCGCCATGGAGGCCGTGCGCGATTCCACCGGATCGACCTGAATCAGCCGAAAGCCGGGACGCGCGGCGATCACATTTCCGGGGGTGCCCCATCCATCCAGCAGCGGAACGCCGAAACTCAGCACCGTCCGCGCCTTGGAAAGGTCCACCGCGACGGACGGATCGGTGGACGGCGTCACATAGCGGCCGTTCTTAATGGCGGCCATCGCGCGGCGATACGTCCACGAGGCCGTGCGGGCGGGCCGCAAGTCGAGCGTGACCACATACTCCGCGGGGCCGCATTTGGCGATGCCATCGGACACCGCCGCCGCGGCTTCCTTCGTCGAACCTTGTTGGACGCGCGAGGGAAGGTACGGCAGGTGATGCCCCGCGAGTCCGAACGGGCACAAAGCGCCGTGAGACAGGGGATGGCCGGCGACTCCGGCGAGCGTCACCGGCTGATCGCCCACGCAGCGGGCACGCACCGCGCATCCCGCCGCGCAGAGCGAGCAGTTGGTGTAGCGGGCGCGAATTTCGCCGCGCGCCGGCGCCGGAATGCCCGGCCAGTTTTCCGACCACAAGGCCGCATCCGTGAGCAAGCGCCACGGAGCCGGCGTGAACAAGACGCCCACGGCCGAGCCGCCTGCGAATATCATGACTTCTCTGCGAGTAGTTTTCATGAGCGCCTCTACTTATGGCAATCCAGGCAACTGTGTTCCAGGCCCTTCTGGCGGTGGCACTCCACGCAATCCGCCATCTTCATGCCGTGCCGCGTATTGCCGACCTTCCAGATATCGCGCGAGTATCCACTGATGCGGTCCACCTGGTAAGGCCGGAGCGTGTTGCTGGTGCCGGTGTCTCCGTGGCAGGTCTCGCACGCCATTTTGGCGCGCGTCACATGCGCCGCATGGGAGAAGGAAACATTCTCCGGCTGGCGGGCGTAATCGCCCCATTGCGGCTCCCGATTGGGGGTCACATATTGGTCGATGAAGTTCTTTTCCGCCGCCGTGGTGCCCATGGCAACGGCGTGACAGCCGGCGCACTTATCGACGGTGGGAAGGCCGGCGAAGGAGCCGTCATCGCGAAACGCGTGACAGTCTTCGCACTTGGCGCCGGCTTTATCGGCGTGGACTTTATGGCTGAAGTCCACGGGCTGCGGCCGGCTCTTGTAAATGGCGCGTGGAAAGCCGACCCAGCCCGCGCCCAGGGCCACGGCCAGTCCAGCCAGAAACGGGATTTTTCCGCGTAGTGTCACGGTCTTACTTCCTGCTCGCGTAAGGCGAGAAAAATTCATGGAACAGCGCGATCATCTGTTCGCGCTCCAGATACCGCGCCAGTCCCGCGGAGAACATTCCGCCGTCGGCCGCGGTGGGGCCATTCGCCCCCGGTAACTGCTGAAGGAATTCGTTGATCCGCTTGACCTCGGAGTCCATCCAATGCTGGGCCTGTTCGCCGCGCGCCAGGGTATCCAGCGTTCCGGCATCGGGCACGCCTTCGAACAGCCAGCCGCCGGTATAAGGGTCGGACGTCAGCCGCCCCGGGTTGGCACGCAGGTAGAGATTGCAGTTAGTAAGTTGCAAGGGAATCGGCAAGGTAACTTCCATGTCGACCCCGCCCGCGGTAATCACCGCGGTAGGATGATGATGGCCCTTTTGCCAGACGAAACTGATGCGTTCCACCTCGCCCAGCGCGCGGCTCAGGAAGGCATCGATTCCGGCGTGGCAAACGCCGTTGTCGTGGGAATCCACCCACATGTGGTTGGCGGAGTAGCCCAGTTCCTCGGGCATCGGCACGCCGTCCACGGTTTCGGCCGGCGGCAGCGGATGCGCCATTTGCAGGTACAACTCGCAATAGCGGTGGGTATCGTTTCCGCAGCGCGAAAGTAGCGATTCGCTGTAGGGGACGAACTTGGTTACCGATGCGGCGCCGCAATACTGCATCAGCGATTCGTGCAGGTAGGGGCAGGTTCCGAAAGCCGCCATTGCGTGCGCGTCGGGCTGCTGCCGGAAGACCGGGCATTCCGAATACTTTTCCGAGGAGCACAGCTCGTCTGCCCGGCCGGTCTGCGCCAGCGGGATGAGTTTGCGAATGGCCGAAGTCCGGCAATATTTGACCTGTGCTTCTTTGAGGAACGGGCAGGTCATGGCGGCTACCGCTCTTCTTTCTTCCCCGTGTCCTCGCCACCATCGGCCATGGTGATGCCGAGGGAGGGGATGTCAAACGCGTGGCCATCGCTGTAGGAAGCGACCAGGTCGGCCACCTCGCGGTCGAGCTTGGACACAGCGGCTTTCTTCTTACTTCTGGCGGCCAGTTCCTGAACTACCCCGATGCCCACGGCAACGAAGCAGATCACGGTTACCAGCCCCAACGCGATGTTGGTGACGGTCAGCCAATATGTCGATGGGTCGTTCATTGAGACTCCCTTTCGTTACCAGTTAATTGCACGGGCGGGGCCATGCAGAAAGCAGAGCAGTTAGGCGGGCGGTGCAGGAACGAGTGCCGGGATTTCAGACATCCAATTCCGATATCCAGACATGGCGTTTCTGCCGGAAAAGGGTATCATCGACGCATGATGCTACTGCGGCTTCTTGCCGGCGCGGCACTGGTGCTTCCGTGCCTGGCGCAGAACACGCCCGATCTGGCGCGCATCCTGAGTTTCGAGACCGACCATCCCAACGGTTTCCCGGGCGGATGGAATGGCGGTCCCTCCGGCACCATCTCCGTGGACGATAAGGTGGTGCATGGCGGCAAATGGTCGGTGCGGCTGGAACGCCATGAGGGCGCTAGCGGCAGCTTCTCAGTGATCACCAAGGGGCTTCCCGTGGACTTCGCCGGCAAGACGCTCGCGATCCGCGGGTTTCTGCGCACCGATGGCGTGACCGGCTACGCAGGCTTGTGGTTGCGCGAAGACGGTGACACGGGCCAACTGATGCTCGACAACATGGAGCGACAGCAATTGCGCGGCACCACGGACTGGTCGGAATACACCACCACCCTGCCGCTCCTCAGGGACGCGCGACAACTCGTCTTCGGTGTGCTGATGGCCGGCACCGGGACCGCGTGGGCCGACGACTTGCAGTTGCTGGTGGATGGCAAGCCGATTTGGGAAGCCCGCAAACTAGAACGGCCCAAGACGGCGCTCGATCTCGATCATGAGTTCGACAAGGGATCCGGCATCGCGGTGAACGAGCTCACCAGCGCGCAGATCGCCAACCTCGCCACTCTGGGGAAGGTGTGGGGTTTCCTGAAGTATCATCATCCGGAAGTGGTCTCCGGCAAGCGTCACTGGGACTACGAGCTCTTCCGCGTGCTTCCCAAGATTCTGGCCGCCGCCGACCGTCCGGCGGCCAATAAGGTGCTGCTCGATTGGATTACCGCCCTCGGCCCGGTGGCGCCGTGCCAACCCTGCGCTAAGTTGGATGACAAAGATCTCGAGCTACGCCCCGACATAGCCTGGTTATCCGACCAGAAGCTTCTGGGTGCGGCACTTAGTAAGAGCCTGCTGGCGATTTATGCCAATCGGCCGCCGGACAAGCAGTTCTACGTTTCCCTGGTGCCCGGGGTCGGCAACCCGTCCTTCGATCACGAGGCGGCTTACGGGGCGATCAAAATGCCCGACGCCGGCTTCCGGCTTCTGGCCGTGTACCGCTTCTGGAACATCGTGGAATACTGGTCCCCAAATCGCGACATCGTGGGCGAAAACTGGGACGATGTGCTGATCGCATTCATCCCGCGCGTCGCTCTGGCGAAGGACTCAGGCGCCTACACGCGCGAAATGCTGGCGCTGGTGGCCATGGATCACGATACCCATGCCAACCTGTGGAGTTCGCTCGGGCAGAGGCCTCCGGAAGGCGCATGCCAGTTGCCCATCACGGTGCGATTTGTGGAGAATCGGGCGGTGGTGACCGGATACTCGGCGGAATCGGGGAAGGCCACAGGGCTCGAGATCGGCGATGTAATCTCGCAATTGGATGGGGTGCCCGTCAGCAAGTTGGTGGAGACCTGGGCGCCCTACTACGCCGCCTCCAACGAACCGACGCGCCTGCGCGACATCGCGCGATCTATGACGCGGGGAGCTTGCGGTGACGCACGGGTCGGGGTGCTGCGGGGAAGCCAGGAGAGCGAATTGAGGACGCCGCGCGTGCCGTCCACGGGCCTGACTCCGAACGCCGGCGCGACCCACGATCGCCCGGGAGACCCTTTCCAGATACTTCCCGGCCAGGTTGCCTATTTGAAGCTCTCTTCGGTAAAGGTTGCGGGGGTGGCTCACTATGTGGATTCCGCGCAGGGAACCAAAGGGCTGATTATCGACATCCGCAATTACCCGTCGGAGTTCGTGGTCTTCGCGTTGGGACAGTTGCTGGTCGACAAGGAAACGCCGTTTGTGCGGTTCACGATGTGCGACCTGTCGAATCCCGGTGCGTTCCACTTGTCGGAGGGTCCGCCGCTGGGTCCGGCGGCGCCGCATTACGGAGGCAAGATCGTGGTCTTAGTCGATGAGATCACGCAGAGCTCTGCCGAGTACCACGCGATGGCGTTTCGGTCCGCGCCGCGTACCACGGTGATCGGCAGCACCACCGCTGGCGCCGACGGTAATGTGTCGCAGTTTAGCTTGCCCGGCGGGCTGAGCACCATGATCAGCGGCCTGGGAATCTTCTATCCCGATAAGAAGCCCACGCAGCGGGTAGGCATCGTGCCGGACGTAGAGGTGAAGCCGACCATCGCCGGCATCCGCGCCGGCAGGGACGAATTAGTGGAGGAAGCGATGCGGCGAATTCTGGGCGCGGGTAAGTAGATTCTTTCATCGAACCGCCGCTAGCCACCGCGATTCTGACCTCGCGGGCTGAAGCCCGCGCCACCGGTGGGGTGGGCTTCAGCCCGCCAGTGCGAGCAAATGGCACACAACTCATCGACAGCCGCGGGCCTGTCAGACGGTCGTCGGACCCGCAGGGGCGCTTCTGTCTAAGGGCGGAGCCCTTGGGGCCTAAGGCAGCGACAGCTTCTTACATAACCGCGCCTGGAGTGTCTCATGATCGGCGCGCAACATAGGGTTCCCCGGAAACTCCGTCACTAACTGGCCGATTAGTTGGACGGCGTCTCGCAGCCGGCCCTCTTCCGTGTACAGATTCACTAGAGTGCGCCGCGCGAAGTCCTGAAAATACCAGCCCGACGCGGCAGCGATCTCGCAAAACCCGATAGCTTTTTTCTTGTCTCCGGAGACGCCGGGAATGTGTGTGAAGGCACGCACGGGAGTCGGGACCCTGGAGATGAGGTACTCCGTCGATCCGAAGACGAAGTAAGCGTCGTGGGCCGATGGCTCGCGCTCAAGCAGGCGCCGTGCCAGCTTATGAGCGCGTTCGGCGTGCGCCAGGCTGGCGCTCCAGCGCTTGGAGACCAGAGCCAGGCCATCGCGGTTCACTCCTTCCACGATGCAGAGCGCCAGTACCGTGGAAGGGTCGCCAAGCTCTGTCGCCAAAGTTTGAGCGCGACGCAGGGTGCTTCCGATTTCCTTCTGCATCGCCTGCGGCATGACGATTCCGGGCCCCAGCAGAACGCCTACTATCGACCGCGTCTCCCTTTCGGGTATCCGTATCGACACGTAATGATAAAACGTCACCGCAGCCATCAGCGCATGGGCCAACGGATCGTTTGGGGCTTCGCGGAGATAAGCGCCGAGGACCGACTGGCTGGATGCCAGGTCCGAGTTGAACAAATGGCGTACCGCCTGGCGCAGCGGACCTTCCGGGAAAGGCGCGGACATCAGTAACGCATCGCTAGTACCGCATCATAGGCCGCATGGCGTTCAGGCTGGCGACGACCGCCGAACCATTACTGAGCACCGCGGTCAGTTGCGGTGTAATCAGGCCGCCGGGCAGCGCCAGCGCCAGCGCAATGGTATTCAGGACGGCCACGATGGCGTAATTCTGTTTGATCAGCGCCACGCCGTTTCGTGAAATCTCGACGGCGAGCAGCAACTTCCAGAGATTATCCTCCATTAGCACGATATTGGCCGATTCGTGCGCCACCTGCGCTCCATGTTTCATGGCGATGCCGACGTCGGCAAACGAGAGCGCGGGGGAATCGTTGATGCCGTCGCCGACCATGGCCACGGTGCGCCCTTCGCGGCGCAACTGCTGCACGTACTCAGCCTTGTCGGCCGGCAAAGTATCGGCCACAAAACGGCTCAGGCCCAGGCGGCCGGCCACCGCGCGCGCCACGGTTCCGTTATCGCCGGTCAGCATGATGGTGTCGCGGATGCCCCGATTGTGCAGAATCCGGACCACGTCGCGGCTCTCGGGCCGAACCCTGTCGGAGTACGGAATCAGTCCCACGAGAGTCCCGTCCACCGCCAGTAGCAGCGACGAGCAGCCATTCTCGCTGAGACGCTGCTGATCGTCCGAGGCCTTCCCGGTGGCGATGGAGTTCTCCCGGAGGAAGCGCTGGCTGCCAAGATGCAACCGATAGCCGTTGACCTGCGCTTCCACGCCGAAACCAATGCGGTAGTTCGCCTGGTGGCAATCGGGAACTTCAATCTCATCCTTTTCGGTGCGCGCGCGGATCGCCTCGGCCACCGGGTGCTGGAGGCGCGCTTCGGCGGCGGCGGCAAGACCGAGGATTTTCCGCACGGGAAAGTGGCGCAGCCGGTAGCTGATGATGTCATGCACGTGCGGAATGCCCGCCGTCAGCGTGCCCGTCTTATCGAAGACGATGGTGTCCACCTCGGCCAGTTTTTCGAGGTGCGCGCCGCTCTTGATGATGATTCCCTGCCGGGCGGCGTGCGTCATGGATGCCAGCACGGAAGTGGGCGCGGCGACGCGAATCCCGGTGCCGTAATCGATGATGACGATGGACGTGAAGCGGTTGATGTCGGCGAACCCGATGCCCATGCCGGCGGCCAGCGTGAGGGTCGGCCCCACCAATCGGTCCGCGAAGCGCTCGGCGTGGTTCTGCATCCGGGTTTCGCCCACCGGGGCCGACTCCACCAGTTGAACGATCTGCGCCGCCGTGGTCTCGTTTCCGACGCGCGTTGCCAGGATCGTCAAGCAGCCTTCCCGCAAGCCGGTGGCGGCGTAAACTGCGTCGCCCGGCCCACGTGGCACGGGCAAAGATTCGCCCGTTATGGTCTTTTGATCGATCGTCCCGAACCCGGTGAGGATCTCGCCATCCACGGGAATCATTTCGCCGGAATGGGCGACCACGGTATCGCCGGCGACGAGGAGCCCCGCGGGAATGGCATGGATTACGCCGCCTTTCAGCACCCAAGCCATCTGTTTCTGGAACTCCAGCAGTTGGCTGACGGCGCGCTTCCGCCGGGCCGCGGTGAGGTCGCGAATCCAATCGCCGAGCCGCACCAGCCATACGATGATGGCCGCCGTCACAAAGGCGCCATGGATCATCGAAACCGAAATGGCCAGGGCGTCCAGAAAGTCCACGTTCAAGCGCCGTTCGTAACGCAGCACTCGC
The DNA here is from genome assembly GCA_964487165.1 of uncultured Solibacteraceae bacterium. Lineage (GTDB taxonomy): Bacteria > Acidobacteriota > Terriglobia > Bryobacterales > Bryobacteraceae > PALSA-129. The sequence goes on from CAZARO010000032.1 coordinate 8,441, forward strand.
CAGGCGCGGCGGCCAATTGGCCGGGCGTTCCAAAGCATGAGCGGTACGTTCAGGGCGAACATCACCGGGCCTGCGAAGAAGGACAAAATGAAGGAGACAGTCGGCAGCGCCAAAGGAATCTTGAAGCGCGATGGCTGCTGGGCCGGGACGGAATCGATAGGGACGACCGCCAGCGCTGTTCCATTCGCTACCTGCAGCGCCTCCACCGATCGCGCGCGGCGTAGCCGATTGATCAAGTCGGCGAGGATGCCGGGACGATTGCGATCGTATTCGATGACGATGGTGGCGCAGGAACGATTGGAGCTGATCTTCCGCACCGATTCCGGTGGCAGGAGTTGCCGGATGGCGCCGTCAGCCGGCTCGCCGGAGCGGAATAATCCGGGAACATACAGACGAACCCGCCCTGGCAAAAAGTGCCGAACTTCGACCAGCATTAGAGGTGCGTTGCGCCAGGCCGCTTCGATGGCCCCGGCGCCGGGTGAGTGGTTGGCGTTTGGGTGTGCAAAGTCACGAAATGGTTGAACGAGAAAACACCCAGAGTCAGCCACACCGGAGTGGCAGCTTCGAAACCCAGTTCGAGAAACGCGTAAACCGCCAGCCCCAGCGGAGCCAGCACCTTCAGGTCGATATTGTTGTCGGTGGCTTTCTTCAGGCCGGCGTCGCACTTTCTCAGCATGTCGAAAAGCACCTTCGCCGAATGCGAGTGGGATGACAGAAACTCTGCCTCCTTGTTCAGCATTTCCATGGCTTCATCCACCTCGGAAACCGGCGGGGGTGGAGGCGGAACGTGAAGGTGCTCATGGTGCGAGCCTTCGACATTGCAGAGATGGCTATGAAAATCGGTGTGGTGCTTGGGGTCGTAGTGAACCGTAATGGTTCCGATAGCCTCGTTGACGATGACTTCGCGAACTCCGTGGACCGGGGAGAGCGAATTGCGAATCTGTTCGAGGGCCGCGGGATCACCCTTGGCGGACGGCACGCGGATGCGCAATCTTCCCTTGCTGTGGTGGGCGATTTCTGCGCGGTGAGGCATGGGAATTCAATTGGCCCGAGCGCGGGCAGAGCCGGACGCCGGTGCGGAGGGTTGTTCGGCTTTGGTCGCGTGGTCGGCGCGAGCCTCAGCGACCGCATCCTGCATCTGCTCGGTGGCTTCCGCCACTAGTTCGCGGGTCTTTTGAACGGCCGAATAACCGGCGCGCACGGTGGATTTCAAGAGCGGCTTCATCTTCTTCCCCATGCCGGGGAGAAACGCCGCCGCAAGGCCGATCAGCATGCCGGGAATCAGTTCCGTGGAAATCAGAGCGACACCCACTCCGACCACAGCGATGGTGGCAGCCTTGGCGACGATGTCGTTGTCCTTTACTTCGTCCCCAAAATTTTCCAGCTCGGGATTTTCCTTAGCCGAATCGTCAGCGTGTCCGTTAACAGCAGTCTGAGTGTGATCTTTCATCGTGAACCCTCACAGTATAGGCATAGTATATGCGAGGAATTGTCAAAACCCTATCGTTTCTAGTACTCAATTTATTACGAATCGATTACACGTCCCGGGTGGGCACCAACTTTTCGCACTTCGTCAAAGCTCCGGTACCAGTGTTGTACCGGACCAGGGCCATAGCGCCGTTCCAAATACCGGACGACGAAATGAGCCCTCGCCATTTGCTGAAAATGCTGCATAAAGGCGACATTGACGGCCGCTCCGCCTATCGCGCCGATTACCGGAACGGCTCCCGCCGCCACTTTTTCCGATACCACCACGCCGAATCGCGACCCGATGGAGCTGACGAGGTCGACAATCAGGGGCCCGGAACTGCCGGCGACCTGCCGTTCCAGCAGCGCCTGCGCAGCTTCGCTGACCGTCTTTGCAAGGAAGGCGCGGGTGGCGTAGTAACTGGTCTCGCCGGAGGCGCCCCGTTTGCCCTGCGGGCCGAGGGCAAAGACTTCCAGGCAGGCCAGCCGCGTAGCGGGCTGATCCAACCGCTCGCCATTCCGCACCGCGATCCCGGCGATGGAGCGGAGCATCATGGTGGTGGTGACGGGTAACTCCGCCGCCAGTGCGGCCATGCCGAAAAAACCGCTGACTCCGCCGGTAATGCCCGAAGCGAATTGAAATAAAGCTGGCGGCGGCTCCGGCAGCCCCGTGGATCCCAGTTTGTACAATGCCACTTTCAGTGCTTGCAGCAGCGCGCTCCGCACGGTTCGATTGATCTGGTTGGTGACCGGCGGGGGTAATCGCCGCAGCATCAGCGAAACGGGCTCGCCGGTTAAATCGCTCAGGCGCCCCACAAAGCTGGTGCCTTCCAGAATGGCAACCGCGCGCCGCAGGGCTCGCTCCTCGCGGACACTCAATTCCTGTCGATCGGTTGGCGCCATAGGGGTGATTCCGTCCTGCTATCCGGAAAGGAGCTGTTCGGTCCAGGACTTCTTTTCGGGCAGAAAATGGCGGATAGCGGCTACCACGTAAGGGCGGGAGTGCCCGGCGCAGTAAGCCGCAAACCCGGCTTTCGCGAGCTCTTTCGAAGCTTGGGAGTAATGTTCCAGGAAGGCAGAACCCACCACCGCTCCGGTAGTGCGGGCAGCCACCGCGGCTGAACGGGAAAGCCGTTGCAGATGCGCCGCCAGCGCCGACATTCCCATGGCTGCCGACACGCTGAAAACGGATCGTTGCAGGTCCCGCGAGACCTTCTGAAGCTCGTTCCAGGCGCGCTCCACGTCGGCGGTGGCCGGCAAGCGCCCGGGCGGTAGAGTGGCCAGATTCTCAAGGAACCGCTGCCACTCCCGGCGCAAACCCGGAACATTGAGCGGAGGCATATTGATGGTCAGCGCGAGATGCGTGCTGGTACGCTCCAGGCCGTCCAGCAACTGGTCCATGGTCTCGAACTTTGCGTCGCCATCGAGCAGTCCCTCCGCCTTGAGCGCGTCTCCGATTTGGGAAAAGAGAGCCTTGCCGGCGCGGGTTACGTCCCCCAGGGCGGCGAGTACCCACACCGGTGACAGGAAGATGGTCACAATGCCCACCATTTCGATACTGGCCCCGACCGCGTAACGGGGAACGAACTTGCGCGATAGCGGATCGTGGCGGGGATAAATGCCGTCGACGTCGCCGACCTGTTCGATCAGGAAGCGGAGGAAGATGCCGGCAGTGGCACGATAGAGCGCCGCCTCGCGAACCTGGGCGGGCAGCGCGAGCTGGCTCACTTCCCGTAGCAGGCCACCGCCAAGAGCGCCCAGGCCGCGCACGGTACGCTCCGGCAGCGATAGAGCATACAAGTAAGGAGCGCCCCTCATGTATTGAGTATCGCCTACTGGATTCGGGAATGGAAATGCCGGATGGCGCAATGTGCGTCACAATAGGAGAGGAGCGTGCCCGTATGGCGAACCTGACCATTGAACTGCCGGACGACCTTGTGCGGAATCTCGAAGGGATAGCGGCGGCACAGCGCAAAAGCGTTCAGCAACTCGCCCTGGACCAGTTGAGCGCGCTCGTTGGCGGTATACCCGAACCTCACGCTGGATCTCCGGCGGCCGTGCTACTGGCAATGCGGGAGCCTCCGTATCCAACTTCCGAGGATGTTGCCGAGCTGGACGCCGCCATTACGGCTGGCCGGCTCCCCGTCCGGGATCGGGAGTTGTTTTCCACTGATCCATCTTGATCTACCTTCTCGACACTAATGCGATTAGCGCTCTGATGCGGGCGGACGCCCGGATGGCAGCCTGGCTCTCATCGCTTGGACTCGATGATCGTGTGGTCATCTGTGCCATCGTCCGCGGCGAGATCCTCTTCGGCTTGGAGAGGTTGGCGCCTGGACGCCGCCGGACCGAACTCGAAGGGAAGGCGGGTAAACTGTTCGCCATATTGCCGTGTGAACCGATCCCCGCCGCCGCAGCCGATCGGTACGCGAATGTCAAGGTCTCTCAACAGCGCCGTGGCCTTCCGCTGGATGAGAACGACCTCTGGATCGCCGCAACCGCCATCGCCTCGAACGCGACCCTGGTTAGCCGCGACAGTGACTTCGGGAAAATCGAAGGGCTTGTCCTGGTTGAACCCTAAGCACGACCAGTCCCCACCAGTCGCCAGCTCTACTCCTCGTCGTGCTGCGCCGCGAGCTTCGTCACCACCGACAAATCTTCCAGCGTAGTCACGTCGCCCACCACCGTGTTCGACGTCACGATCTCGCGCAGCAACCGCCGCATGATCTTGCCGCTGCGCGTCTTGGGCAGCGCGTCGGTGAAGCGGATCTGCTCGGGCCTGGCGAAGCTCCCGATCTCGTGCGCTACCCACTGGCGCAGTTCATTGTTCAGTTGCGCGTGGTTCCAATCGCCCTTCTTCAGCGTCACGAAGCAGGCCACCGATTGCCCGGTGATCTCGTGCGGCTTGCCCACCACCGCCGCCTCTGCCACCGCGGGATGCTTCACCAGCGCGGACTCCACTTCCATGGTGCTCAGCCGGTGGCCGCTGACGTTCATCACGTCGTCCACGCGCCCCAGAATCCAGAAGTAGCCGTCTTCGTCGCGCCGCGCCGCGTCGCCCGCCAGATAGACTCCTTCCATGCGCTCCCAGTACTGCTGCTGGTAGCGCTCCGGGTCGCGCCACAGCGTGCGCGCGATGCTCGGCCAGGGCCGCTTAATAATCAGGAAGCCTTCCTGGTTGGCCGGCACCGGCTTGCCCGTGAAGTCCACAATCTCGGCCAGCACTCCGGGCAGCGGCAGCGTTCCCGACCCCGGTTTTAGCGCCACGGCGCCGGGCATTGGCGCGATCATGATGGCACCGGTCTCGGTCTGCCACCACGTGTCCACGATGGGGCAACGCTCCTTGCCGATGGTCCTGTAATACCACTCCCAGGCGGCCGGATTGATGGGCTCGCCCACCGACCCGAGCAGCCGCAGGCTCGACATGTCGTGCCCGTTGGGCCACTGATCGCCCTGGCGGATGAACGCGCGGATGGCCGTGGGCGAGGTATAGAAAATGTTGACGCGGTACTTTTCGATCAGCCGCCAGAAACGGTCCGGCTGCGGAAAATCGGGCGCGCCTTCGTACATCATGGTGGTGGCGCCGG
>CAZARO010000033.1:0-13371 GCA_964487165.1 uncultured Solibacteraceae bacterium
CGCGGCTCGGTAGGCGCTGGCAAACACAGGGGCGCCATTCCGAGCCGCGCGCGCTAGCATAGCTGCTTTCGGGCGCAAAATTCAGTTTCCGGTCGTCGATGACCCCTTGCGGTCGCGGCTCAGTAAGAAGTCTCGTGGAATCAGCGAGGTGTTACAGAGCCGCGCGCGTCAGCAAGCGGTCTTTGGCAATCGACGGTAATTTTGCGCCCGAAAGTAACGAGCAAGCGGTTCTTCGAATTTTGCAACTCCCTCTTCAGCCCGCTATGGCCTACCGGGAAGCGGCAGGAACCGCGGCCAGCTTTGCCAGTTTTCCGGAGGGGCGGAACGCCGCCATCAACCAGAGATTGCGCATCTGGCGATAGCCCAGGTTCTCCGGAATAGCGGCGAAAAACAAAGCTGCCATGCGCCGCTCGTCGGGAATATTGGGCTCCGCGAACTCGCGCAAAACCACCGTCGCCATGGAAAGCACGATCCCCAACCCTACAGTGGCCAGCAGCAGCAGCAGCACGGTCCAAATACTCACCAGGCCCACCGCCAGGCCGACGATCGCCAGAACATAAGCCACCGTCTCCACCCAGGGGCGCACCACCCGCCTATAGAACAGGCCGCGCAACACCTGCCATCCGAACGGCCCCGCCAGCACCACCCTGCGGAAGAACGCGCCGGCGATTTCCCGCTGGTCGCGCTCCACCATCTGGTGCAGTTCGGCGCGCGTGGCCGGCGTTCGGCTACGGCTTACCGGCTCGGGGACGAATAGGATGCGATACGGCTTCCCGGCCGCCAGCGCGAGTCCGTGCAGGCGCACGAAAAGCTCCAGAGGCCCGGCCGTAAAGCCGCCCGCCTGCACCACCGAACTGCGCCTCACCAGCACGGCCGATCCCGGAAAGGGCAAAGTCCGATTGCTGCCCGCCAGGGCCGCTCCGCGCGTCATCCACTCGCGCAGCGATTCCAAAGCGCCGAATTGCGCCGGCAGCCCGGACCCCGGGGGAGCGGAAACGCCGCCGCACACCGCGATGGTCTCGTCCGCCGCCTCCAGCATCGGCTGGATCAGGCGCAGAAGAATTTCCGGATGGAACTCGGTCGCCGGGTCGAGCAGACCGATCACCGGAGAACTGCAGGCGTTGACCGCGGTATTCCAGGCATCCACCGGACCGCCGCGCTCCTTGTCGATGACCACCACGCGGATGGGGTCGCGCGATTCGTAGACGCCGCGCACGGGCGCGGTGGGCAGCTTACTACTGACAGCGCGCGCCGAGGGGCAGAGCCGGAATTCGTTGCTCCAGACGGCCAATTCGCTCTCCGAGGGCCCATCCAGCACGATGACCACTTCGTTGCGGCCGAAGTGCAGCTCCAGCAGGCGGCGCGCGAACCGCACCGATTCGGGCGAGGCGTCGGGAGGCACTGCAATGGTGGAAACGGGCGGCACCATAGGCGATTTGAGGATCACCGCGCTATAGTTCTGCCGGCCCGCGCGGGCAATCCGCCGCAGCACGAAGCAGCCTTTGACCAGGCTGACAAATGCGGCGATTCCCAGGGCGAACAGGAAGGCGGCAATCGCCTGGATGGCGACGGAGAGCGCCACACCCATCAAACCCCCGCCTTTCGGCGTCCGCGATCCAGGGCCGCCGCGGCGATGAGCGCCGCACTGTCGGTACCGCCGGCGATTTGCTGCAGGGTTTGCCAGCCTTTGGGCGGCATTTCCGCCAGCGCGGAAGCCGCGATGCCGGCCAGTTCCGAAGTCCCGGTACGGAGACATCGGGCCAGCGAGGGCAGCGCCTCCTGCAGCCGCAGACGGCCAGCGGTAAGGGCCGCCAGGGTATTCTCTTCCTCGTCCCCCTCGCGCAGGAAGCGCAGCAGGGCCGAGCGGTTCTCCGCCGAAAGCGGAACCAGCTTCGCCAGGCGCAACGCTTCCAGGCGGACCTCGCGGTTGTCGGACTCGAGCAGCTTGTGCAGGTCGGGCAGAGGAAGCGCCCGCTCCCACGCGATCAGTATCTGCAGGGCCGCCACCGTCTGTTTGGGATTATCGCCCGCCAGCACCTGGGGAATGGCCTGCGCGCACAACTCGGTGGCGTGGCGGCGGAGATCTTCGGCCAGCAGGATGCGGATCAATAGGCTTTGCGATACCGCCAGGCGGAAAACATGTCCCAATTCATCGATGCTTCCGGATTGCACCAGGGCGCGCGCGGCGGGCAGCCGGACCTCGGGATCGGCGTCCTTCAGCGCTTGCAGCAACAGGTCGCCGGCCACCCGGCGGCAGGGTTCGTAAGCGCACACGAACGCCAGCCGCGTATAGGCCTTGCGGCGCACCAACTGGTCTTTGGAAGCGGCCTCCTGACACCAGTCGTGCACCAGCGACAATTCCAGGGTCAGGTCGCACAGCCGGTCGCGCGCGCTGCCCCCGACGGTGCCGTGAAACTCGAGCAGCGTGTCGACCAGTTCCGTGCGATGGTCGCGGGCGTACTCCCGAATGCGTGTCTGGTCGTTGCTTCCGGAAAGATAATCCACCAGGGCATCGCGAATTTCCGGGGTATGGGTTCGCGCGCCCACGCCGCGCCGCCGGCGGCTGGACGCCCGCATCCACAGCACCCCGAACATGGCCACCAGAAACAGGGCGTACACACCCAGCAGACACCCAGCGATGGAGAGCTCGACCCCGATCATCGCCAGAGCAGCCGCTTCATGCGTGCTACCAATTCCATGGGGCTGAACGGCTTGACCACGTAGTCATCGGCTCCCAAAGTGAAGCCGCGAATCACGTCGCTCTCCTGCTGGCGGGCGGTGAGCAGCAGAACGCGCACCGGAATCTCTTCGGAGCGCACCGCCGACAAGACTTCGTAGCCATCCATGCCGGGCATATTGACATCCAGCACGGCGGCGTGCGGGCGATATCGCCGAATGGTCTCCAGGGCAGTGGGACCGTCGACGGCGGAGTAACACTCCATGCCGAAATTGGCGAGAGCCGTGCGCACCAGCGCCAGCACCGTGGGATCGTCATCGGCCACCACCACGCGAGTGCGTTCGGAAGTGGACATTCCGGCGGGAGGCTTCTGCGGTACGCCTACGCGCTGCTGGGAAAGCGCCAGGCTCAAGCGTACCAGCGCTTCCTCCGGTTGCCAGGAATCCATCAGGAATTCACTGGCCAGCGATTGCACGCTTTGGTCGAGGGAGAGCAGGTGATCGCGGTTGCCCACGAAAACCAGCGGCAGCATGTAGGCCGTGCCCGGCTCCAGCCACGGTGTGGGGCCCATCTCGGGGCGAACGTTGACCACCGCCAGATGACATTCCAGGACGGCTTTCGAATCGGGCGGCTCGGTGGCTTCAAAGAACACCGGCACGGAGTTGGTCCGCTCCAGGGCCACGCACATTCGCTGCGCGTCGCTCGGGGGCAGGCCCACCAGCGCCACCCGCTTACCGGAAAGGGCATGCACAATGCTCTCCGAAAGCGGAGCGTCGCGAGCTTCGCGCGGGCTGTTGAACGCCAGGGCCAGGTTGGTAAGGGAATCGCGCAGTTGGTCGTTCTCGAGCGGCTTCTCCAGCAGCACCGCTTCCACTTCGCGCGCCAGTCGGCTGATGGCCGAATACCCCAGCAGGCCGCCGGTGCCGATCCAGTTATGAACTTTCTTGGCCGCATCGCCGGCGCTGAACTGGCCATCCAGGTCGAGCAGCATCTGCCGCGCCGCTTCCTGTCCTTCGCTGAGGAACCGGCGCCGCAGAGCCAGCATTTCCGCGGCCGGCAGCGAAGCGTCGCCGCCGCCGGCAGCGGCGGGTTGCGGCACCTGCGAGGCGCCCTGCGCTTCCGCCCGCCGGTTGAGGTGCTCGCGAATGCGCGCTCCCAGGGAGCGGGTGTCGATGGGCTTGGTAATGTATCCGTCGCAGCCCGCTTCCACGGCTTTCTGCTCGTCTCCCTTCATGGCGAAGGCGGTCAGCGCCACCACCGTGATGTCGCGCGTCTCTTCGTTTTTCTTGATGCGCCGGGTAAGTTCCAGGCCATCGATGCCGGGCAACTGGATGTCTGCCAGGATCAACTGCGGATGATAACTGCGGAGCAATTCCAGCGCTTCTTCGGCGCTGGCCGCGGTCATCACCTTGTAGCCTTCATTCACTAGCAGAATGCGGGTAAGCTTAAGGTTTACCGGCGTATCGTCCACAATCAAAATTGGTTCGCCTGGCATCGCAATTGTATTTTAGCCTACAGAGCACACTTTCGTAGTCCTGGACTGCACATCCCATAACTATCGTGAGACCCCATCGGATATGGGAACGCTAACTAAAGGAAACACGGCGGCGAAGACGCTGCCGCTGCCCTTGACGCTTCGTACCGAAACCGATCCTCCCTGCGCCTCCACAATATGGCGCGTGAGCGCCAAACCCAGGCCGGTGCCCTGCTCGGCCTTGCGGCTGTTGGGAAGCTGCTGAAACTCCTGGAACAGCTTGGCGATCTCCTCGGGGGCGATGCCCACCCCGGTGTCTTCCACTTCCAGGCGGAAGGAGGAGTCCTCCTCGCGCCGGATGCGGACTTCCACGCGGCCGTTCTCGGGCGTGAATTTCACGGCGTTGGAGAGGTAGTTATAGAGCACCTGCTTGAAGCGCGCGGGATCCACCACCGCCACCAGGTCCGATGGCACGGCGATGCCCAGCCTGAGGCGCTTCTTTTCGGCCAGCGGCCGGACCACGTCGCGCACTTCGTAAACCAGATTGTCGATGCGCGTGGATTCGGGGTGAAACTCCATCTTGCCGGCCTCCACCTTGGACAGGTCGAGGATGTCGTTAATGAGCTGCAGCAGATGGCGCGCGCTGGTGAGGATGTCGCTCAACACGTCCTTGTGGTCTTCGCTGACCGGCCCCAGCTTGGCATCGTACATCAATTCGGAGAAACCGATGATGCCGTTCAAGGGCGTGCGCAGTTCGTGCGAGACGCCGGCCAGGAAGCGGCTCTTGGCCTCCGTGGCCAGGCGCGCGGCCTCCAGCGCGCGCGCCAATTGCTCGTTCTTGTGGCGCAGTTCCATGGCGTACTGGGAAACTTTGCGCGCCGCCACGGCGGCCAGGTTGCGCTCGGTAACATCCAGCAGGGAGCAGACCACGCCGGTGACTTCGTCGTGGTCGCCGCGAATGAGATTCTCCCGGATCTCCACCGTAATCCGCGAGCCGTCGTCCAACATGTAATCGCACTCGAAGGCCCCGGCTTCGGTGCCGGTGGCAATGCGCTCGGTCATCGCCTGGCGGAAGTTCTCCTGCTGGTCGGGCGCCACGAATTCCCACGCCTTGCGGCCCAATATCTGGTCGGGCGGGCACTTCAGCAGGTTGCAGACCGCCTGGTTGAAGCGCCGGATCATGCCTTCGCGGTCAGTCTCTTCGAAGGCGATGGGCGCGCGATCGAACAGGTCGCGGTATCTCTGTTCGTTGTCCTTCACCTCGCGCTCGCGCTTGCGCAGCAGGTAGGCCGCGTCTTCGATCTGTTGAGCCAGGGCGGAAATCTCGTCGCTGCCGCCGCGGAAGGGATCGAGCGGCAACCCGTGCGCCAGCCGGCGGGCATTTTCCGCCACCGCAGCAATCCGCCGGGAGATGCGCCCGGCCACCACCAGGTTCATGAAAAGCGCGCCCAGCGGCCCCAGGATGCCGCACGCCATCAAAGTGCGAAACAGGCGCTGGCGGGCCGCTTCGCGCTGCCCGAGAGCATCGCCAAACTTGCGCTCCTCCTCCTCGCTGAGGGCCGCGACGGCGGAGACAGCCGCGGTCATGGCGGCCTTGCCGTGGTTCAGGCGTGCCGCCGCCGTGGCGGAGTCCGGCGGAGATTGGGGCACCGAAGTCAGGCTGGAAAGCTCCTGGTCGGCCTGGCGCCGGATCTCTTCCAGCGGCCCCTCGTCCTCGGTGCCGCCGATTAGTGACGAAAGGCGCTTCAGAGACTGGTTGGCGGCGTCGTGAGCCTGATCGAACACACCGCCGAACTGCCGCTCGCCGGTGGCCACAAAGGCGGAGGCGGCCGCTTGCGCGCCGGTGAGAGAAATGCGGAGTTGCGACAAGGTGGCGCGGGATTCGTAGAATCGGACCACCCGCCGGTCCACGGAAGCGACGTCGCCTTCCACCCGGTAGATGGCGAATTGCGCCACGATCAGCGCCGCCAGCGGGATGGTGAGCACCACTACGCCTTTGGAACGCAGCGACAGCCGCGTCCACCGCCTCGGCGTCTTTTTCGTCCCGCTGCTATCGGGCGTCATGGTGAAGTTTCATTTTAAGGCTGCACAGGTCCAAACCGGCAAGGAAATGAAATCCTGGAGGCAGATGGCGGCACACGATTATTACAGCATAGCCCCCACCGCTGCCTGCGTGTTACCGAGGCGCGACCACAGGGAGCGGTCAACGAAGCAGGGCGACGGTGCGGGCGCCGCAACTAACGGGGATGAAACTTCTGCCCGTCCTCCTGGTGCGCCCGGTGGAGCACCGATGTCTGGCCGGCAAGGTCATCGTCGCGATGCGCCATCGTCAGGGTGGCGCCGTCGGCGGAGAGCGACCAGTAGTCTTTGAAGTGAAGCGCGCGGTCTTTCGTCTCCATCCAGGACTCAATCAGGAGCTCCGAACCGGCCCAACGGCCGATACTGCGCGCGGTGTCATGGATTTGCGCGAGCTTCGTCTCCCGGCCCGTGGTCTCGTAGCTGAACATGAGGGAAACTTCGGTTCCATCCTTCCGCGTCACCACAATTCGTTGCACTAGCGTGGGATCGGTGTGCTCGATCTGCATGAGGATCCGGCTGGGCGGTTCCCCGCGAAGGGTGCTCGTTTCCAGGTCCAACTCCCAGAGCCCGCTGAAGTTGGGCCGCGAATCCGCGTTGCCGGCCATGGTCCATGATGTCATTGCCCGGATCTTCGGGCAAACGCCGATTGTGACGAAGTTGAAACCAATTCTACTGGAGTACTGTAGTTTTCTGCCGATAAGCTGAATAGCAGATGCGTTTAAGTCCCCGTTGGAGCGAGGCCGCGGTGGTCACGGTCGCGGGCATGCTGGGCCTCGCGCTCAATCGATTCGGAATTTCCATCCTGCCAGATGTCGGGCTTTACTTCGGTGGTATTTTCTATCTGGTAGTGGCGCTTCGCTACGGTCCTGTCGCGGGCGCCATGGCTGCGGTGGTCTCGGGCTTAACCCTGGTACCGCATTTCGGATGGCCCGTGCTGCCGGTGGTGGCCGCGGAAGCTTTTACCGTCGGCGCCATGGCGCGGCGCGGAACCCAGGCGCCGTTAGGGGAATTGCTGTTCTGGGCGGTAGCCGGCACGCCGTTCACGTTCTGCGTTTACGTCGGCATCCTGCATTATCCGTCGCCGGTCTGCTGGGTGCTCATCGTCACACCGCCGCTTAACGGCTTCTCCAACGCGCTCATTGCCCAGTTCCTGGATACCTTGCCGGGCGTCCGCGATCTGGGAGGCGGCGGGGCCACCCATTCGCTGCCGTTGCGCCGCCATCTTTCGCAACGCTTCGCCTCGGTCGCCGCGCTGCCCCTGTTGCTGGCCACCGTGGTAAGCGGCCGTCTTTATGTGGACCGCCAGTACAATGACGCCCGCGACTATTCCGCCGATACGGCATTCGCAATTCGCGAAAGCATCGATGCCGTGGTCATCCGCCATCTCTCGGCAGTGCAGGCGCTGGCCGGCTCCCTCACCGCGGTCCGTATTGGTTCCGGTCCGCTGATGAGCCACTGGCTGGCGGGGGTTGCCATGGTCTATCCGGATTTCCAGGATCTTATCGTGGCGGACCGCGCCGGCAACGCACTGGGCGCCGGCGCGGCGTCCCCGGAAGCGGCATTAAGCGGCCGCCTGCGCGACCGCGAATTCTTTCGCCGTACCGTCGCGCGGGGAGAGCCGGTGGTTTCGGACGTGATGTGGGACCGCGTTCATGGCGAACCGGTGATTTATCTGAGCGCTCCCATTCTGGACTCCAAAGGGGCGGTGGAACTGGTGGTCGTGGGGTCGGTCAAAATCGCGGCGTTTCAATTCGCCCACCTGCCGGAGCGCTTGCATCGCTTCGCGGCCGTCATCGTGGACCCCGCGGGACAGGTGATTTACGGAGCCGGCGACCAAACCGTCAAGCCGCTGGAATCGCTGGAGGACTCGCCGCTGCTGACCGCCGCCCGCGGCGCCGGCAAGAAAGGCGCCTTCCGTTTCGACGATCGCAGCGTGGGCGCCAACGCATCGTACCTGGTGGGTACCGACACCTCGCTGCTCACCGGATGGCGCATTGTCCTGAAGCAGCCATTCTCGGAAGTCTACCTGCAAACGGAGCTGCACTATTTCTTCGCGTCCTTGTGCCTGCTGGCGGTTTTCGCTTTATGCCTGCCGCTCTCCCGCCTGCTAAGTCTCGGTTTTCTGCAACCTCTGGAAAGTCTGCTCGGCGCCTTTCGCGCCTTCTCCGCCGACAGCAGCAAGGTGCCGCACGTGAGCCTCCCGGAAGGCGCGCCGCGCGAGTTGGCGGAAGCTCTGGCCGATTTCGAGCGGGTGGCCAACCGGCTCTCCGCCTCTTACACCGAACTGCAAACGGCGCTGGCCGAACGGGAACATCTCAACGGCGAGTTGCAGGAAGTGATGGCCGGCCTGGACCGGAAAATTGCCGAGCGTACCGCCGAACTGGCAGCCGCCAAAGACCGCGCGGAGGATGCCAACCGCGCCAAGAGCGAATTCCTCGCCAACATGAGCCACGAAATTCGCACCCCCATCAACGGCGTGATCGGCATGCTCCACCTGCTGGAAACCACGTCCCTCTCGGCGGCACAGAGCGAAGATCTCCAGGTGGCCAAGACGTCCGCCGAAGCGCTCCTCACGGTAATCAACGACGTCCTCGATTTTTCCCGGGTGGAAGCTGGGCGGGTGCAACTGGAACGCGCTGGATTCTCTCTCCGCGGGTGTGTGGAGGACGTGGTTTCCATCCTGGCGCTTTCCGCCCGCGAGAAGGGCCTGGCCCTGACCGCGGAAATTGAAACCGGCGCTCCCCACACCGTTGTGGGCGACCGCGGACGCCTGCGGCAAGTGCTTCTGAACCTGGTCAACAACGGCATCAAGTTCACCCGCGAGGGGTCCGTTTCCATCCACATCCGGGCCGCTCTTGACGGGCGCGCCGCCGCCCGCGTGGCGTTCCGCGTCACCGACACCGGGATCGGCATCCCTCGCGGCCAGCAGGCCATCATCTTCGAACCGTTCCGCCAGGGCGACGGCTCGGTCAATCGCAAATACGGAGGCACCGGTCTCGGCCTGGCCATCAGTTCCCGCCTGATCGCGCTCATGGGCGGGCAACTCTCCGTGGACAGTGAACCGGGCCAGGGAAGCAGCTTCTTTTTCGAACTTTCCTATCCTCTCGCTCCCGCTGCCCGGACCGCCCCGCCCAGCGCCGGAATACTGGACGCCGAGCCGGCGAAGGGCCTCGATGTACTGGTGGCCGAGGACAATCGCGTGAACCAGATAGTCGCCGTCCGCATGCTCGAGCGCCAGGGGCACCGCGCGACCGTGGCCGCCAACGGCCTGGAAGTGTTGGAGCGGCTCCGCACCGGAACCTATCACCTCATCCTCATGGACATGCAAATGCCCGAAATGGATGGCTTGCAAGCCACCTGCGAGATCCGGCGGTCGGAAGCGGGATCGGACCGGCACATACCCATCCTCGCCATGACCGCCAACGCGCTGGTGGGCGACCGCGAGCGCTGCCTCGCTTCCGGCATGGACGACTACCTGTCGAAACCCATCCATCCCGAAGCCCTCGCCGTGGGAATCGAGTCGGTACTGCGCTTATCCACTCATCGAACCGAAACCTCACAGTCATGTTAGTGCAACATCAGCCGCGCATAGTGAGTATGGACCCGCCGCAGGAGGCTCGCGGCAAGCGGGTTCATGACTCCTCGGCTTCACAAGGAGAATCCATTATGGCGAGTCGTATATTGGCTAGTGTTTTCGGATTGCTGTTGCTGGCGCCGTCAGCTTCCGCACAGACCATCAACGGCGCCGGCGCCACTTTCCCGTACCCTCTCTACGGCCAGTGGTTCAATACGTTTCAGTCGGCCCATCACGGCATCGAAATCAACTATCGCGATATCGGCTCGGGCGCCGGCGTGACCCAGCTCCTGGATGGCGCGTTGGATTTCGGGGCTTCCGACATGCCGCTGAGCGAAGCGCAGATCGCCGAAGCGTCCTCCAAATTGAAGACTACGGTGCTGCATTTTCCCATGGTTCTGGGGGCCGCGGTCCCGGCCTATAATCTGCCCGGACTGCCCGGCAATCTCAATTTCACGCCGGAGGCGTTAGGCGGCATCTTCCTGGGCTCCATTCGCAAGTGGGACGATCCCGCCATCGCCCAGAGCAATCCCGGCATTAAGCTTCCGGCTTCCGCCATCGTGGTGATTCACCGGGCGGAAGGCAGCGGCACGAGTTACTGCTGGACCGACTACCTTTCCAAAGTGGATCCCGAATGGAACAAGCGCATCGGCAAAGGCAGCACCGTCCCGTGGCCCGTAGGCACGGCGGCCCGGGGCAACGACGGCGTGGCGGCGTTGATCAAACAGACTCCTTACGCGCTGGGCTACGTGGAATTGACTTACGCCAAGCTGAACGGAATTCCCTTCGGGAAGGTGCGCAACGCCGCCGGGGCCTTCGTGCGGGCCGATCTGGACAGCGTGGCTGCCGCCGCCGCCAGTGTCGCCAGTCAAATCCCCGACCACTTCCGCGTTTCCATTACCAATGCTCCAGGCGCGAAGGTCTACCCGATTTCGACGTTCACCTGGTTTCTGGTTCCCGCCAAAGGTCCCAACCCCACGGCGCGAAAAGCGCTGGTAGCGTTTCTGCGCTGGGCCCTCACCGACGGCCAGAGTATGGCCGCGCCGCTGCAATACGCGCCGCTCCCCAAGGAACTGGCCGCCCGCGAGATCAAAGCATTGGTAGCCATCCAGTAACTTAGTACACCATTTCGCAAATACAGATACGTATTCCGCAGATCCAACTGCAACCGCTCCCTTACGGTCACGGCTCGGCATGCAGCCTCGTTCAGAGCCGCGACCGTAAGGGAGCGGTTGCAGAATACGTTGGCAGACTTATGAAATGGAGTACTTAGCGCCGGGAGGGATGGCCGTCCACGCCAGGAGTGTAATGCCATCGCAACACAGGTTCGTTACACTGTGTTGGACCGCGCGTACCGTTGATTGCGGCTTCCGCCTACGCTAAGGTGGGACCGCGGGAGACTATCGCGCCCTTGCAA
The DNA here is from genome assembly GCA_964487165.1 of uncultured Solibacteraceae bacterium. Taxonomy (GTDB): domain Bacteria; phylum Acidobacteriota; class Terriglobia; order Bryobacterales; family Bryobacteraceae; genus PALSA-129. Next base: position 11,222 of record CAZARO010000033.1, read on the forward strand.
ATTATGAAACGTTCTCTTCCTCCCGCCCCGCTTGTTCTGTTCATTTTTCTCCAGCCGCTCTGTCCGATTGTCCTGCGGGCACAAGTGGAACGCACGGCCCTCACGGGAATCGTGACCGACCAGCAGGGGAACCGCGTTCCCCAATCCAGAGTGCGAGCCATCGGGACCGCGACAGGCTTCGAGCGGGAGACGTTGACCACTTCAACCGGCACTTATGAGTTGCCTGGGCTGCCGCCCGGTGTATACACGGTCCAGTTCCTCAAAGCCGGTTTCGCGGCCTTCACCGCGGAAGGCGTGGAACAGGTGGTGGGGCAAACCAGGACGCTGAACGCCCGGCTGGAATTGGAGCATGGCAAAGACCAGACAACCGTCACCGAGCCCCTGGTGCAGCTCGACAAGGTGGATGCCACCATGGGCGCCGCCATCGAGCTGGCCCAGGTGGACGATTTGCCGGTCAACGGCAGGAATTGGGCCACGCTGACGGCGCTCACTCCGGGCGCCATCAACAACGGCGCCGGCGATCAAAGAACCATTCGCTTTGCCGGGCACGGGTTGGACGATAACAATCTGACGCTCGACGGAGTGGATGCCACCGCCGTCTACAATCAGGAACAGAGAGAGTATATGCGCCTGAATATTCCTCTCGATTCCATCGAGGAGTTCCAGGTGCAGTCGCAGAATTTCGGTGCCGATACGCAGAGCGGTACGGCCGGCGGACAGGTGTCGGTGGTTTCACCCTCCGGCACCAACAGCTGGCGCGGGCAGGCCTTCGAATATTTCCGCAATACCGCCCTCGATGCGCGCTCGCCGTTCGACCCTGCTTCTCCCGATCCTTTTCTGCTCAATCAATTCGGCGGGGGCCTTGGCGGACCGGTCAAGCGTGGCAAGACGTTCTTTTATCTCAACTACGAGGGTCTGCGGCAAAGGCTCGACGGCACGCAGATCGGGCTGGTGCCGAGTTCGAGCTTCGCGTCACAAGCGGCACTTACTTCGCCGGCGCTCATTCCCATCCTGCAGGCTTATCCCGCGGGCACGACGCCGACTTCTAATGCCAGCGTATGGCAGTACGACGCACCGGGCAGACAGGTCGACAACGAAGATTCGGGGATGATCCGGCTGGATCATTACTTTTCCGATCGCGCGACGGCATTTGTCCGCTTCAACTCCGATGAGGCAGTGGAGTCGATTCCCACCGGCCAACTTAGCGCCAAGACGCTGTACGATACGAAATTCAACAATGGAGTGGCGGCACTTTCGTATGTCTTCAGCCCGTCCCTGATCAGTGAGATCAAATTCGGAGTCAATCAAACCATCTACCATACGGCGAATCTTTCGCCGGTGCCGTTCGGCGTCGCGGTATCCGGGTTCAGCTCTCTGACCGGGGCTTCGACAACCGACTATCCGTCGAAAACTTTCGATCTCATCGACGACGTTTCCTGGGCAAGAGGCGCGCACGTCATCAAGTTCGGGTTTGAGACACGATGGATTCTGCTCAATCAAGGCACATCGCAAAGCGGAACATTGACTTACACCTCGCCGGCCGCGTTCCTGGATAACAATATGGGGTCCGCCTCCTATACCGCGATTCTCCCGCTGGTCCGCCAGCGCAAAACGCAGTACTTCGCTTACGTACAAGACGAATGGAAAGCAACGCAGAACCTGACGATCACCGCCGGAGTCCGCTATAACTTCTTCAACGCTCTTCACGCCATCGGCGACGACGACGTGCCCTTCGATTTCGGCACCTGCGGCGGCTACTGCCCGCCTACCGATTCCTTCTTCCATCCGCGATACGACGATATCGACCCGCGTCTGGCCATCGCGTGGGCGCATGGCGACACCGTTCTGCGAGCCGGGGCCGGCATTTACCATACCGATGGCCAGGAAGACGACCAGAACCTTCCTATCTCAAATACCGTGGACCGCTATTCTTTCAGCAACACTGCGTTCCCAGCGCTCTCTTTCCCCTTGACGCCGTTCCTGCAATACGCGGAAGCCGGCGGATTGGGCGTAGTTTCTCCGCGCGATCTGGACCGCAACCGGAAGGACGACTACGTGGCGGCATGGACTCTCTCATTGCAGCAATCTCTACCCCGGAACTTCGTCGCCACCGTCAGCTATCTCGGCAACAAAGGAACCGACGTCCTGAC
>CAZARO010000034.1:0-13341 GCA_964487165.1 uncultured Solibacteraceae bacterium
CCCACAATTAACGCAGAATCCCAGCTTTCCGGCAATGTAAGTGACATTGGGATGGTATCCTGCGGCCGATTGGCAATCGGCGCTGAGCGCCCTGTTAATTAACGGGAGCCCGAGGAGGGTTACCAACCCGCCGTCAACCTGCCCCACTCCCTGGCGGCACCTGTTACCGTATTCTGCGAGACTCAGCGTTTCAGGCCGCGCCCCAGTGGCAGCAGCCAAAACAGCAGGGCGATGGCGCCGCTGAGAATAAGAATCGAATTCTTGGGAATCAACAAGGCTGCGCGGGGTGCCTGCGGCGGCGTGTTGGCCATGACTCCACCAACCCATAAAAGCCACGAGGTCCCACCCAGCGTGGACGCTGCCGCCGAAGTAAAGATCAGCCGCCGCCGGCTTGGATTCCACAACGCAGCCGCGCACGAAATGAGCGCCCCGCAACCGTACGGCAAAGCCGTCAGCATCCAGGCTTGCTGGCTGCGCAGAGATCTCTCCGCTCCGCAGAACACGTCTATCTGAACGATGCCGTAATTCAGGGCGCCAATGGAAAGGGCCAGCCCGGCCGCGGCAAGTCCGCCCTTCCAGGCGGTTGGCCGTTTCAAGCCCCGCACGAAAGACGCCCAATCGCCAAAACCCAATACCGGCGAGAACATCAGATAGCCACCAGCCTGTAGCAAATTGACCTCGGCCGAGAGCCATAGCAGATAACGCCAGGCCGGGTCCGTAAGGGGCACAAACGGCACGGCGCAGGCGCAGGCCAGCCCGGCCGCCAAATTCGCCAGGCTTCCACCCGCTTCCACGGCGCGTTGGCCGCGTCTGGGCAAGCTCCGATAATCCCACTCACAAAAGACCGACGAGATCGACAGGACGCGGCCCCCCAGTAACATACAAACAACACCGTGGCCTATCGCCTCATGGAAGATAGTAGCGGCCAGATAGGTAACTACGGCGGCGGCGGCAATCGTCAACGGATCTGTCATGTGAGTGTGACCCGAACTGCTAAGACGCGGTCGGATTCCAGCTTCCGAACCACCTCGAACAACTCCGGGCACAGAGGTTCACCCTCGGTAACAAGCCGCGTGACGGCGGAAGCTTCGTCCGTAGAAAGGATCCTGGGAGGGAGATAGCGTTTGAAGCGGACCACCGCGCCAGCCGGACCGCAATCCATGTGCGCCACCGCTGGTCCTGGCCTGACGGCCGCTTTGCGCAGCAACTCGGCGCGAAGCTCGCCGGATATCGGAATGGACTGGCCGCCCCAACGAGTCTGCCCGATATTCCATCGGACGGCGGTGTCCACCATCTCCTCCCGCGTGGCCGCCATTTCGCATCCCAGCCTATCGTCTACCAGGACGGTGGCATTCTCGAGCAGATCGCCGGCATGGCAAATCTCGCCCATGAGGGCCAATGCGAGTCCCGCAAGTTCGTCGCGTTGCGGTCCGCGAAACGCACCGCCATCCCCGGCAGCCGCGCGATTGCCGAGGAGAACGCTGAAGCCTTCGGCGCCAATAGCAAAAAAGGGCGCATCGACGGCGCGTTCGGCGCGCACGAATACGCACGGCCCGGCGCCTGGGTTTGACGATAGTTTCACGCCGCTTGATTCGGCAGACTTGGAAAGGTTGGCACACAGCGCTTGCGCCACTTCTTCGGGAGACGTATCGGCCGCGGTGGCTTTGCGCCCCACGATGGCTGAGAGCACACGCCAGCCAAGCGCTTCCGGCGCATCGGCCGACAGCCAATGCAGCGCGGCACGAATCCAGGCGCGCATAGCGGCCGTGCCCTGCCCTTGAGCACTGTACAAGCGCGCCTGACAAACGTTGGTATAGATGAGATCGCTTTCGGTGCGTGCGCCCGCCGTGGTTTCGAAGGCCTGCTCGAAGTAGGATTCCGCCAAATCGAAGCGGTTGGCACGCCGGTACAAGCGGGCGATATTGATGGAATTCACGTAGCGCAAGCGATAATCGCACTCGCCTGACGAGGGCTGCGGAGCCACCGCCTCAATCTCTTTTTCGATCCTCAGGGCAGTCTCGTAATCGCCCAGGTTCAGGCGGTTCAGCGCGGAAATATTGAGCAGATACAGAAACTGCGTGGCGTGCGGTCCCAGAACGGGTCGGAGAAGTTCGCGGGCACGCTGCATGTAGGGCTCCGCGCGCTCCGCCTGTGCCGACATCACCAGCCCCCAGCCTTTTGTCATAAGCAACGCGCCGGCAAGCGAACCGGGAAGAGCCGCCGAAGGGTCCGGGGCGGAGACCACTTCCCCGTAGCGCATCAAGGCAATGCGGTGGCCCTGAAGAAGAGCCGAAAGCACCGCTCGATCGCGCAACGATTGCGCACACGTGGCCGCACGCTCCAGCAGGTCGAGCGCGATCTCGTGGCCGCCTTCAGCCAGGCGAAGATTGGCTTGCGCGCAGAGGAACCAGGGATCCACAAAATAATTGTTGCCGTGCATCTGGGCGAATGCTCTCAGCCAGGGGGCGACTCCGGCCGTGCTCAGCCGGTCAAATTGCATGCGCGACGCCTTAGTAAAGCGGCACCGCCATTCCGGCGGCACCAAGGCCAAGCCGCCACGAAGTGGATATCCATCGGCGAAGTGAAGCGCCTGTTGGGCCTCGCGATCCAAGGCTCCTGGAAAAAGCGCGCCCAGCCCGGCGGGTGGCGAGGACCGCGGCGGTAACGGCGGGGCATCCCGCCATTGCACACTCAGACCGGGAAGGCCGGGGCTGCTCTCGTCGAGAGTGGCGATCGCCAGCCGGTCTCCGGGACGGAGTCCGTGAGCCAGAAACGTCAGGAAGCTGAGACTTCCCCGTCGCCATTTGGCGCCGAAAGCCGGGGCCATCACCACCAGCTCGAGCGGCCGCGCTCCCAGGCCATCGAAGAACGATTCCGCCAGCCACAATGCCTGTTGCACGCTCGATTCGCCGCGCCCTTCGGCATCGATCCAATCTCCAATCATGGCTCCGGCCTGCTCCCGCCGGACGGCTGCCGCGGGATCGCGATCGGCCGGCGCGGGATCGATCCACCCCGCCCCGGCTTCCTGGCTCCCGCTAATTTCGACGGACGGTTCAGGCAGCGGCCACGGGTGTTCCGCCTGGGCAAAGCAAGTTCGAGCCAATTCGTGGGCGCGCCACTCTCCCATGCTAAGGTCGGCAACTATGGTAGCGGCGAGCCCCAGGTCCGCACGCGCCTGGAGCAGTCCTTCCAGCGTAGCCGCGCGCCGGATACCGGGAATCGACGGCAGGGTGGCATGGCGCGTGATCCGGCTGGGAGGCTTGACGGTCATTCGGACATCGTACGCGGCGGATGTCCCTCTGCCGGCGGCTGGTCCTCGATTCGTTTACACACCGCAACCATGTAAACGGTCGATTGGCTGCAGCCATCCAGCCTCAGGATACGGTCCATCGCGCGGTCGTAATAGCCGCCAATATTCAGGCAGCCCAGCCCCAGGCCGGTGGCCACCAGATTCATGTTTTGGGCCACGTGACCCGCTTCCAACAGAATAAACCGATAGGCTCGCGTGCCGTACTTAAAAGTGGAGCGCGCAAAGATGGCTGTGAAGAAGAAAATGACCGACGAGTCGTAGGCCACGTTGCGTTGGAAGTGTACGAAACCGTCGGCTATCAGCGGCGTCTGGTCACCCTCACGGACCCGGCGCACTTCATTCTTGAATGGATTGTAGTGATAGAGACCGGGCGTCAGGCCGTTGACGTGTTTGCTGTGGAAATAAATCTCCAGGGGGTACAGTCCGCCGCCGGATGGAGCCGACCGGAACGGGCGTATAAAGCCGGTTCCCTCATTCGTCCTGGTGATGCCGTAGGCATGATGCAGCAGCGCTGCCAGCTGCGGCAAATCCAATTGCTGGGGCTTCATGGCGCGAGCGCTTACTCGTGCCGCTAACACATCCGACAGTTGCCCTGAAATCGGCGCGGGAGCGGGCAACGGAGTCGCCGGATATCCATCGTAAGGGAGACTTTCGAGAAGTTCCGCCATCCGCAACGCTATGGCTTCCTGCGCAGGGAAACTGTCATAGGGGCTCAGCTTGGAAGACTCGATGAACTGCTCTCCGGGGTCGGCTTCGGTGTACAGATTCCGAATGCGGTCCCATTGGTCACGCTCGCTCACGGGTTCTCACCTCCGGTTTGATGGCCGCTGCACCACGTTGGCGGCAGCGACTCATCCGCTCCCTCGCGGGCCGCGGCCTGACAGGCTCCGGCAAACATAGAGGCGCCATTCCGAGCCGCGCGCGCAAGCAAGCGGTTCTTCCAATTTTGCAACTCCCTCGGCTCAGCTCTTGGCCAGGCATCATCTCATTCACTCTATGGATAAGGATGGGGAATCGGATTCTCGCCGGCCTCGCGGGTGATGCCCTTGTGGCCCAGCTTCTGCGGCACCTCGTAAAGCCGCCGCCCTCCTCTGGCCCGGTACGCAAATCCCAGTGCGAGTGGATGATAACCCGGAACAATCGCGCGAATGACCGTAAAACCAAGCCCTCTTACATCGGGGGTGGTTACATCCACCAGGAGCACGCGATGTCCCGTGGCCTCAATGGCGCGCGCCACAAACGCAAAGTCGCACCGCGCATCGCCGGTGCTGCGATTGGGAATCTCGTCGAAGCCGATCCGCTTTTTCGAAGAGAAAAGGAAGGCGGCGTAGCGCAGGTTGTCGTGGTCGCACCAGAAGTTCAGGTGACTGATTTGTCCGGATACGTTTTCGTGCAGCGGAGCATCCACCACCAAACGCGGCAACTTGAGATTGATCTGTTGGCTATAACGGCGAGTATGCGCCAGTTCTTCGAGACTCTTGCGTGCTGCCTCTTCCGGATCGAGCGACGTGGAGGCGGCAACCACCAATCCCGGCTGCTCGAGCGATTCATAACGGACAACGCTCAAGATCGTCGGCACGCCGTTGTCGGTGGTGATATCGAACATAGTCACCTTGCCGCCCGTGCGCTCGTAGCGTTCGACCAGATCGTAGTTGGCGTCGGAGAGAGTCTCCACGCTCACCTGCGGCGGTGTGATCATGGCCTGCCACATGAGCGTGACCGAGTCCCGTTCGATCACTTCGGAGACTCCGGATAGCGCCGCCTCAGCGGGGCTTACATGACACGCCAGGCCGGTCGAAATAGGCTGGCAAATCGGCGTGTCGCCAGTTCCCTCATAATAGGTGTAAGGTACATATACCTTGGCCGCCGGGACGTAGATCTCTTCCCAGGTCAGGACGTCACGCGCCGCCACCCAGCGAACCGGAGTAGCGTCATCGAATTCGACGTATGGAAACCCGGGCGCGCCGTACTGCTCCGCGCTGTAGTGCGCAAACAGCGCCGGGTCCACGCAGCGGAAGGGCGCTTCCTGCCGCGAGAAAAGAGGCAGTTCCTCCACGTCGTAGATGGCCCCGCAATAGCGCTCGACGGCCTCGCCCACGGCCTTGGCAACCGCCATGCCGCGGTCGCCCGAAGCTCCGCCCGCGGCGTAGAAATTCAGTTGCCTGGTAAAGGCGCTGGTGTTGGCGGCTTGCGCATAAAAGTGGAAATAATCCGGCGCACCCGCGTCGCGCGGCAACTCGGTCACTTCTTTGACGATGCCCACGCGCTCGTCGACAATATAGGGCAACGCCTCACTCAGGCGCCGCAGCGAATCGCAATAGGGAAGGCGTTTCCTGGCCGGGTTCATCGAAAGTCGTGAAAGTTCAATAATTGGCCGGGCACGAAGGAGTCTTTTGACAGGTACGCCGACGAAATCTTTGTGGCAGGGCTGCAAACCGGGCAAAGCGGCAGCTTGAGAACATTCCGCGACACGATGGTAGGTCCAAGAACGTTCACCTCTATCAGCCGGCTGGCGTACCAGGGAATGCCGCCGCCATACAGTTTACAGAGTTCCATGGCGGCGAGTTGCCCCAGCACCGCCGTCATCGCCGGATGCAATCCGATCACGGCTTGACGGTCGGGCGCGCTTGTTTCGGCCAGCCGCTCCCGCGCCGGTGCGATGATGTTCGAATTCTGGCGGAGGAGCAGGCAAGCGTAGCAGGGAGTTTCACCCGGAATCACCAGCGGGCCGATGGTGCCAGTAAATCGATCCTGCACTACCGGGAGGAAATGACAGCCGGTTTCCACGCAAAACCGGTTCCATTCGAGCATCAAGTCCGTGCCGCCAAAATCGCAAGTGGCTACCAGGCAAGAAATCTCCTCTTGCTCCAGACTCTCGCTCCACTCTTCATACGTAAGGGGACTGGGGAGCGGCCATTCTTCCGGGAGGAGATTCCCGACCGGATCGTGCATCCTCAGATTGCGGAGAATGTGAAAGTCGATCACCTTGACATTCGCGACGCCGATAGACCGCAAGGCTGAAACCATGCTTCGCGAGATGGAGTTCACGCCCAGCACGGCAATCCGCTTCTTGTTGATGTTATCTATTGTTACTGCGGCTGTCTGGCCGAAATGCCAATAGAAAACCTCCAGCCCCGACTCCACCGCATCCGGGACACCGGAGTTCCCGGCAGGCACCAAGATCGAACGGCTAACAAGGGTTTCGATCAGCTTGCTCACCGTCTCCCGTTCAGTGGCGGCGAATTTCTCTATTAAATCGCGGCGAGTAACGCCACTTCCGGAGGCAGCTGTTAGAACTACACTTACAAGATGCTCCGCGTTCTCGCCGGTGATATAGATTTCTTTGACCCCGCGCACTAACAAGACGCCGCCCTCCACACTTATTACCTGTACGGGCAGAGCAATCAGGCGTTCCAACGACACATCAAGCTTCGGCACAGACTCAGGATGATCCATAACCAAGAGACACTAACCCACCGGCTGAAGCTTGATGTGTAGAAATCGTCTCCTATCGGGAACTCAGGAGGTGGCGCACTGGTACGATCTCGGCGGCAGCCGTGCAGCTGCAGCATGGAGAGCAGCAGCAGCAATACGTCTCGCCCGCCGCGGCCGCGACCTTGGTATCCGGATGAGGCACCAGGTCTTTCGGCTTGGATCCGGGAGGTGCGGGCAGCGCCTTGTGCAAGGACATGAGATCCGCTATGGTCAGATGCGCTGGGGGCGCACCACTCTTTCCGTCGGAGGCGCCCCACTGCGCCAAAGCCAACAAATCGGCCTTGGTCAGCTTCTTTGCTCCTCCGCTGAGGGCCCCGAACTGGCCCGGTGACATAAGATGTTTGATTGACGTGTTAGGCGGTAACTTTCCTGGCGATAAACTCATTTTACGATCCCCCCTCCGAGATCATTAGCCGGTCACCCTATCGACCACTACTGGGCGATTCTATAGGAACGGGGGCTCCTTGTCAATGTCTGATTCGCTTGTTTTGGCTTGTATCGGCGGGACTCGGTACTGGCAGTTCCGATGCGCCTAACCGTTCGCGAAACGCAGTCCGGGAACCAGCACCGCCACGAATACACAAGCCGCGATGGCGGCTATCACGATCCAGCCCCAACTTCTGGGGATGGGCGCGGGCTCGGCCTCCGAACCCGGCGGGATGGTGTCGCCTTTCAGCCATTCCGCCATCCACACCAGGCCGGAAGTGCCTCCAAAGGTGGAGGCTGCGGCGGACAATACGACCAGAATCAACCCCGCGGGATTGAACGCGCCGGCGATGCACGCCAGGATGCCTCCCGTAAAATAGGGAGTCCAGGCAAGCCCCACAGCGCGGCGGTAGCGCAGATCCTTATCGCTGCCGATCAGCGGGCGAAGTTCGCGCAGGCTGAACCAGGCGGCCAGCAGGTAGGTGACGGTGCCGAAAACGGTTAGTCCGATTCTCCATGCCAGTTGCGAGCCCAGTCCCTGAATGAACATGGCCCAATCCCCGAACCCGCCGACGCCCGAAAATGCAAAATAGCCGGCCGCACAAAACAGGTTCACCGTCATCCCCAGCCAGAAAAAATACTTCCAAACGGGAGCGGACGCGCTGGTCCGGCGTCCTAGCGCGAAGAACACCAGCGCCGTCACGACGTTCATGAAGGTGCCCGCGGCCATAACCACCCGGTATTCGCCGGAGCACACCATGTTCACCGTGGAGACCAGGATGGGGCTGCCGCCGACAGCGAGACAGGCGCCTCCGTGACCGACGCCCTCGTGCAGTATGCTTCCCGTGACGTAGACCAGGATGGCGACACTGGCGATGGTCAGGGTGTCGCCGGCAAGGTGCGCCTTCGGCCGGGCTGCGGAATCGGTGTCAGACGGCATATTGAAATCTCATAGAGCATACACGACACACGGCCGCTATGCAATGCGAGAAGTCGGGGTTAGTGCTTAATAAACCGTTTTGGTAACACGAGTCAGGGCGGCCGCAGGGAGCGGTGCAAGCCTGCCCTACTTCTCGCGTACTATCTCTATATAATCGAGCGCCGCGAGCTCGCCGCCGTCCGGCATGCCTTCGATGCGGATTTCGTCGCCGGGGCGGAGCGCGATGCCCGGAATCGATCGCCGTGTGGAAGACGTGGAGTCGATCCGGGCGCTGGGCAGACGGAGATCCGCGGCCCATTCGTCAATCAACTGGCTGCCTACCGAAACGCGGTAGTGGGAGACGCCATTCGACTGATCGAAATACTCCACCCGCAGCGTGTACCAGCCGGGGTCACCCGCGAACTTAGTGGCCGCGCTGCAGGACTTCGTGCCCGCGGGGCACGCTACCAGTTTGCCGCCGGACGCATCTTCCGCGGGGGTGACAATCGGCGGCCCGTTGGCGCGTCCGGGAGCGGGCGTCGAGATGTCGCGGACGGCGTATCCGTCGAGGGTCATCGATTCGGCCTCCACGCGTCCCGGGTAGTGGCCCACGCGGCCCTTGGCATCGGGGATTTTGGAGGCGCGCGCGAACCAGTTGGTCACGGCATCGCGCCACACCACGGCCTGGCCGGCCTGGTATTCGAGTTGCGCCAGCACGTCGTGGTAGCGCTTTTCGTCGATCAGGCCCTTCAGCGATTTCCACTGCTCGGCGTAGGCGGCCACGGCCTCGGCGCCTTCGTAATGCGAGTCGTAAATGTACTGAATCACGGTCTTGCCGGAGTGGAGCTTGTAGGTGTACGGCACGTGATGCAGGAACAGCAGCATCTCGTCGGGGCAGCTGGCCAGCGATTCGAAGCGCGCGGCCACGGCGGAGGGGTATTGACCGATGTAGCCGGTTCCGGTGGCCACGGTGCGGTCCATGCCCACGCCGGATTCATCGGCGCGATGCCACTGCCCCCAGCCATTGCGCTCGGAAGCCTCCACGTTCACGCCGAAGTGATTGCCGGTGATGTCGGTGAGGGTTTGCAGGCCCAGCGGCCCGGTATAATTCTCGTACGTTCGCCAGGAAGTGAGCTGAATCTGGGCGATGGTCTGGTCCACTTTGGGATTGGGTCCGAAGGTGAGGCGCGTCCATTCGTCGGCGATTTTCTGCGAGCTGAGGTCGGGATTCCAGGCGAGACGACCGTAACCATAAAGGTTGGACTGCGATAAGTGGTTGCCGAACCAGTTGTCGTCGAGGCCGGCGTTGACCACCCCGACGAAACCGCCGGTGGGACGGTGGAAGGTCTTGCCGGCGGCCAGCGCCTTCACGGTGGAATCGCCCGAAGGCACGGCGTGCATGTCGAAATCCAGCGTTTCCTTCCAGTAGGGGACCAGGAAAACGGTATGCTTGGCCTGACCGAAATATTCCTGCGTGACTTGCAGCTCAATGGCCTCGTTGGTCTTCTCCAGTCCGCCGAAGAGCGGCGACGCGGGTTCGCGCACCTGGAAATCGATTGGGCCGTTCTTGATTTGGATAATCACGTTGGGGTCGAACTTGCCGTCGAGCGAATGGAAATTGTCGTAAGCAGCGCGGCCGCGGTCGTTCTTCAGATTCTGCCAGTCCATGTGATTGTCATAGACGAAGCCGCGGTAGAAGAGCAGGCCGCTGTGAGGCGCGAGGGGGCGGGCTACCACGTTGGCGGCATCGGCGTGCGAGCGATGGTACGCGGAGGGTCCGACGCGGCCTTCGGAATCGGCCTTGAGCACGATGCCGGCGAGGTCGGGAACCGCGGCGTAGAGCTCGTCAATGCGATCTTTCCACCATTCGGCGACGCGCGGGTCCAGCGGATCGAACGTGTCGAGCTTACCGATGGTCTGCGGGCTGCCGAAGCTGACGGAGATGGCGATGCGGACGCCCCACGGGCGCAAGGCGTCAGCGATGCGGGCGATCTCCGGCGTGTACTCCGGCGTGAGCAGGCGCGGATCGGCATTCACGTTGTTGATGGAGCAGCCGTTGATACCGAGAGACGCCAGCAGGCGGCCGTAATCGGACACGCGGGCGAGATTGGGCCGGACGTGGCCCTGGTCCCAGAAGATGGAATTGCCGCCGTAGCCGCGTTCGATGCTGCCATCGAGGCGGTCCCAATGGTTGACCCAGCGAACCGGAGAATAGGGAGTTTCCCGCTGGTCCAGGGCGGCGACGGACTCGCCCAGAGCGATCCTGCGCAGCAGGGCGAAGGCGCCGTAGAGCAGGCCGCGGCCGTCGGAAGCGGCGATGACGGTGAAATGCAGCGGGCCTTGCGCGGCGGATTTCAGCCAGAAGGCGTCGGCCGGCAGAGTAGCGTCGGGAATGAGGCCGGGTGCGGCGCGGCGGATCTCTTCGACGGTGCCGATGAGGATGGCGTTCTCGTGGGGAAGGGCGGATTCCTCGCGCAGTGTGCGTCCCAGCATGCCTTTGACGCCGCGGACGATTTCCGCGCGCGCGGAGTTCGCGGCCGGAGATTGGTCGAGTACCGAGACCACGGCGGGTACCGCCTGGCGGAATTGATCGAGCGCGGCGCCCTCGAGCGGGGCGTATCGCAACCAGGCATCGTAGCCGGTTTCTGCGTGCAGCGTCGCGGCCACGGCCAGAAGAGAAAGCAGAGCGAATCGGAACATTGAAAACCTCCTAGGAATTTACGCCGGAAGCCAGGTAGCCACCGTCGACCGCGATGCATTGGCCGGTGAGAAAGCTGACCGCATCGGAAGAGAGCAGCACGGCGAGTCCGACCAGCTCTTCCGGCGAACCGAATCGGCGCATGGGCGTGCGCATGAGAATTTCCTGCCCGCGCGCGGTGCCCATCACCAGGTTGCGGTTAAGCTCGGTGGGGAAGACGCCGGGCGCGATGGCGTTGACGACGATACCGTATTCGGCCCACTCGCAGGCGAGACTGCGAGTGAGTGAAAGGATGGCGGTTTTAGCGGCGCAATAGGCCGCCACCTGGTGGAAGGCCAGGAACGAGCCGAGCGACGCGATGTTGATGATGCGGCCGTGGCGGCTCGCGATGAGCAGGTCAAAGAACGATTGACAGGCGCGCAGCACGCTCATGAGGTGGGTGTCCATGAGTGCGGAAAAGCGGAACTCGTCCACCGTGACCGTGGGCTCCTTGAAGGTATATCCGGCGGCGTTGATGAGGATATCGACGCGGCCCAGGTGGGCGACGATGTCATCGCGCAGGACGTCGATGGATTCGCGATTGCGGGCGTCGGCGGTGCAGCGGACTGTCTGGCGGCCGAGGGCTTCGATCTCGGACGCAGTTTCGTCGACTTCTTTTTCGCGCCGGCCGGTGGCCACCACGTGTGCGCCGTGACGCGCCAGCCCCACCGCCAGCGCGCGGCCAATACCGGAAGTGCCGCCGATGACTACGGCGACGCGGTCTTCGATACTCAGATCGTTAGAGGGCATTTGTTCACCACAGAGGCACGGGAGAATTCACCGCAGAGACGCAGAGACGCAGAGAAATAGTTAGGAAAAGGGGCTGTGCGCCTGGCGGAGGTCGCCGCTTCTCCCCGTGGTTTTGAGATCGCAGAGGAGGCAGAGAGCGCAGAGATAATACTGCTGTTCTTCTCTGCGTCTCTTCGTCTCGGCGGTGACCCTCCCACAGCTTCAGAGGAGGCAGAGAGCGCAGAGATAATACTGCTGTTCTTCTCTGCGTCTCGGCGGTGAAACAACAGCTTTGCTCCTTCCTGGATCGAGATGTCAGCAAACATGCGTGCCTCTCATTTTTGGCCGCCGATGAACGCAGATGAACGCCGATAAGACAATCTGTTTCCATCGGCGTTCATCTGCGTTTATCGGCGGCTAATTTGCGTTTGCCTTACTCTCACCCGGTAACGGAGTTTTCTGTCAGTTGGGAGGTCTGCAGCGTGCCGTCCCGGCGTGCGTTGGCCATCAGCCGCAGGAAAAGATCCACCGCGGCGGAGGCGTTTTGTCCGTAGCCATCGGCGCCGATTTCTTCGGCGAACATTTGGCTGATGGGCGCGCCGCCCACGGCCATCTTGATTTGCGTGCGTCCGGCCGCCTGGAAACCGTCGATGACCGTTTTCATGTACGTCATGGTGGTGGTCAGCAGGGCGCTCATGCCGATGATATCGGGATGGCACTTGTCGGCCGCGGCCATGAATTTATCGACGCTCTGGTCCACCCCGATATCGTGAACTTCGAAGCCCGCTCCCTCGGCCATCATGCAGACCAGGTTCTTGCCGATGTCGTGAAGGTCGCCGCGCACCGTCCCCATCAAGAGGGTGCCGATGCGTTCCGCGCCGCTCTGGCGGGAACTGAGCAGCGGCTTGAGAACGCCCATGCCGGCCTTCATGGCGCGCGCGGCGATGAGCACTTCGGGCACGTAGAGCACGTTGTGCTTGAAGTCTTCGCCCACCACGCTCATGCCGGCGATCAGGCCTTCGTTCAGAATCTCCTGGACGGAGCGCCCTTCGGCCAGCGCGTCGATGGTCATCTGTTCGACTTCCTTGGCCTTGCCCTCGTAGAGGCACTGATTCATCAATGCGTAGTCAACCATGATCTTCCCTCAATATGGAATCGCCACGGGGCGGCCGTCGTTGGGGTCGGCCCAACGGTCGTTCGGAATCAGCGGAGTCCAGCCAGGGCGTCCGGGGTCCTGGTCATAAGGGTATCCGCCCAGACGCTGGTAAAGTTCCCGATACTCTCGGAGTTTTTCGCGATTCAGCCGCACACCCAATCCGGGACCCAGGGGCACGCGAATGGCGCCATTCTCGTAGGGCAGCAGGCCGCCTTCGATGATATCGTCTTTGAGGTGGTGATAGTGGGCGTCGGCCGCGAACGAGAGATTGGGGATGACGGCGCCCAGGTGCAGCATGGTGGCGAGTTGAATGCCGAGTTCGCCGGAGGAATGCACGGCGACGCCCGTCTGGAAGGTCTCGCAGACGCCGGCGGCTTTGACGCAGGCGCGGATTCCGCCCCAAAACGTAGTGTCGAGCAGGATGACATCCACGGCTTGATCGAGCGCGTTGGCGGCGAGCTGCTCGAAGTTGACTACCACGGTATTGGTGGCCAGCGGCACGCGCACCATCTGACGGGTGCGGCGCATGCCGTTCAGACCGTAAACGGGGTCCTCCAGGTAGTCGTTGC
>CAZARO010000035.1:0-13118 GCA_964487165.1 uncultured Solibacteraceae bacterium
TCAGTCTGTACCGGGGTTGTGCCATGGCGGGGTCTCTTACAATTAGAATAACAACCCGGTCCTCAGGTTGCAGCCGTCTCACCGCTTTTTGCGTACCGGTTAAGCAAGTGCGCGCACAGTTGCAGTGCCGTCGCGGCGCCCAGCCAAACCTGCCAATGGGAGAAGAACCCGCTGGCAATGGCGAAGCTGCCGGTCCAATTCATATCGGAGGCAATCCGCCACGCCGCCAAGGCAGCGGCCAGCACTGCCGCGGGCGTGAGCAAACCCGCTAACCCCGCGGCGAAGCGGCGCTGCCTGCGGGGTTTTCTGCCGACTTTGGTGCCCTGGCCAAAGCGGATCCGGACAATCATGCGGTTTCACCCCAATCTAACAGTTTTTTTCGACGCTGGACGCCCACCCCCTCTATCGGCAGGACGTGGCAAACATATAATTGGTGTTCATGCCAATTCGCAGGGTTTTAATTCTGGGCTGCAAAGGCACGCTCGGCGGGCAGCTCATGAAGCTGTATCCCCAGGCCATCGGCTGGGATCGCGAAGACGTCGATGTGCTGGATTTCCCCGCGCTGCGCGCCCGCGTCACCGCTTTGGAAGACGCACCGGACGCCATCGTCAATTGCGTCGCCTTTAACGATGTGGATGGCGCCGAAGATCGCCCGCAACCGGCCCTCGCGCTCAATCAGGAGTTTCCGGGCAAGCTGGCGCGATTCACCGGCGAATTGGGGATTCCGCTGGTACACTACAGCTCCAACTACGTCTTCGATGGAGTGCAGGGCGAATACGTGGAGACCGACCGGCCGGCGCCGCTTTCCGTCTATGGGCGCTCGAAGTGGGGCGGGGAAGTGCGCATCGCCGAGGCCGCGGGGCGGTGCTATATCGTACGGACGGCGGTGATTTTCGGACCCAAGGGGGAGAGCGATCTTTCGAAGAAGAGTTTCGTGGACCTGATGCGCGACCTTTCGGCCACCCGCACCACCATCCAGGCCGTGGACGACGAGATCAACAGCGTCACCTACGCGCCCGATCTGGCCGCGGCCACCGCGGGTCTGCTCGACAGGCTGCCCGAGCCGGGAATTTATCATCTCACCAACAGCGGCGCGGCCAGTTGGTTCGACCTGGCGCGCGAGATTTTTCGCATTACCGGGAAAGCGATCCAACTGGTGCCGGTGCCATCCACGCATTTCCCCCGCAAGGCGCTGCGGCCGCCGAAAGCGGTCCTGCGCAATACGAAGCTGGCGGAACTGCGGCCGTGGCAGGAGGCGTTAGGGGAGTTTTTGGGGGCGCAATCCATGGACTCTGAAACTTCAAGAAGCTAAGTACACCAGTTCGCAAATACAGTTGCGTATTCCGCAGACCCAACTGCAACCGCTCCCTTACGGTCGCGGCTCTGCATGCAGCCTCGTTCAGAGCCGCGACCATCAGGGAGCGGTTGCAGCAGAATACGTTGGCGAACTTATGAAATGGAGTACTAAGTGGGGCAGGTTGGCAACCTGCGGCGGGTTGGTAACCCGCCCGGTCGGCATCATCGATGCGGCGGAACGCCGATTGCCAATCGGCCGCAGGATGCCATCCTGCCCCACTTTGGACGCCCTGGGCCAACCGAACTTCAAACGGGCCTCACCACTTTGGCCTCCCCCGTGCAGGCTTTTGCTCCCGTGCTCCCAAGGGTCTCCGTAACTGCTGAGTTTCGCTCGCCCTCGCTCTGTTCCATCGTGCCGATTTCTCACAGCGGTGTGGCGGACGGGCATCACCGCCGCCATCTGAACCCTTGGTATACTTTTGATTTGACTTGGCATCTTAAGCTCCGTAGACATAACGCATGAAGTGTATTCCGGTCTTCCTCCTCAGCGCCACGGCGGTCTTCGCCCAAACTTTCGTCTCCGGCCAAGCCGCCCGGCTGGTAGTCGGGCAGCCCAATGGGTTTACCGCCCAGGACACGAATTCGAGCAACACCACCATCGGCGGCGCAAGTGGCGTCGCTGTTGCCGGCGACACCATGTTTGTGGCGGACTCCAACCGCATAGGCGCCACACCCAGCAATAACCGGGTCTTGATCTTCACCAATCTTTCGTCCCAGTTGCCGGCTCCCACGGCGCAACTCCCTTACAATTCCAAGTGCCCGGTGTGCGTGGGAACAGCCTCGGTGGTGCTGGGGCAGCCCGATTTCGTCACTACTACGGTGAACACCCAAGCCACGCAGAACAGCCTCCGGAACCCCCAGGGCGTGGCTTCCGACGGGGTACACCTGGTGGTGGCCGATACCGACGATAACCGCGTTCTCATCTGGAACCAGATTCCCACCACCAATAACCAGAATGCCGACGTGGTGATCGGCCAGCCGAATTTCTTGAGCAACAGCCTGCCCGGTAATACTCCCAACGCGAAAAGCATGCGCGGTCCCGAAGGCGTGTGGATTCAGGACGGGAAGCTGTTCGTGGCCGACACGCAGAATAATCGGGTCCTGATCTACAACCAGATCCCCACCACCAACGGCGTGGCGGCGGACGTGGTTCTGGGCGCGCCCAACTTCAGCACCTACGTCAATCCGGACATTACTCAGCAGCAGACCGGCGCAACCGCCAGCACCATGCTGACTCCCGTATCGGTGACTTCCGACGGCACGCGGCTCTTCGTGACCGACCTGGGCTTCAACCGCGTTCTGATCTTCAACCCTATCCCGACTACCAACGGCGCCCCCGCCGAAGTGGCCCTGGGACAGCCGGACCTGGTGAGCTCCGTGGCCGATAACGCGTTCACCGGCTCGGCGGCCACCTCGTCCACCGACACCGTGGATAAAGAAGTCGCGGTGCAGTGTACGGTGTCCACCGGGATCGATCTTGCCAATAATCCCACCTACCCCAACTTGTGCAACTCCACGCTGAGTTTTCCGCGGTACGCTCTCAACGTGGGAGGCCGGTTGGTGGTCGCCGATGGCGGCAACGATCGCCTGCTGGTGTGGGATAAGACTCAACCCGCGACCGGTTCGGCGGCCGACCTGGTGATTGGCCAGATCAGCGGCCAGGTGGACGTTCCCACATCCAACACGGACGGCTTGGCTACGCCCGTGGCAATGGCGTGGGATGGGTCGAATCTCTACGTCAGCGACACATACAACAGGAGAATTGTCGTTTATACGATCGGCACCCCTTCCGTGCAATATGAAGGTGTGCGTAATGCGGCCAGCCTGGACGTCACGGCGTCAGGTTCCTACACCATTACCGGGACCATCCAGCCCGGCGACGTGATCACGTTAACCATCAACAGCTACAACTATTCCTATACGGTCCTGGCTACGGATACTCTGCAAACCATTGCGGCGGCCTTGGTCAATGTCGTCAGTTCCGCCAATAACGGCGCGGGCGATCCCAATGTAACCATGGCGATCAACTCTACCGTCAGTACCCTCACGAGCGTAGAGATTGACCTGACCGCAAAGGTACCGGGCGATCTCGGCAACATCGTCTCTTATTCGGCAGCCACGACGCCGGCCACCAACGAGTCAACCGCGAAGGTTACGGTATCGGCAGCGGACTCGGCTCTCGACGGTGGCGGCGCTGCGGCCCAAGTTGCGCCCGGAACCGTGGTCAGCATTCTGGGGACGGACCTCTCGGCGGGGACGGTCAGCGCGGATACCACGCAGCCCCGATTGCCGACGGAATTAGGGGGCACCGAGGTGTATATGAACGGCATCCAGGTTCCCCTCTTTATGGTTTCGCCCGGACAAATCAATGCCCAGGTGCCGTGGGAGTTGGGAGACCAGATTCCCGGGGGGTCCCTCACGGGCAGCATCAATGTCTATGTGCGTTCCGTAATGCCGAACGGCAGCATTATGTTCACTTCGGCGGTGGGCTTGACGATTGTTCCCGCGAATCCCGGCATTTATTACCAACCAGGGACTGCCAACCCGCCGCTGGGGCTCCTCTATCATGGCAGCAGCTATGCCACCAGCATCGTTTCGGTGGATGGCGGGCCGGCCGCCGGCGCGGTAGCCACCATCACCGTGAACGGACGAAAATATACCTACACCGCCTCGGCCCTTGACACCTTGGATTCCATTCGCGACGCACTGTTGGTGCAACTCAATAAGGATTCGCAGGTCTCCGCCAGCGTGGCCGGGGTCTTCGACCGCATTATTTTGAAAGCCCGCGTGGCCGGTCCGCAAGGCAACGGAATCCCCATCACGGGAACGGCTACCGGCGGCTCCCTGGTGGTGACGGTGTTCGACGCGCAGACCTGTTGCAGCCATGTCGCGGGCGCACCGGTAACCCCGACCAACCCGGCCGAGCCCGGCGAATTGGTCATCCTATATGCCACCGGGCTGGGCCTGCCCGTCCTCACCGATACGGTGCAACCTCTTATCCAGACCGGCGTCCAGTACCCCATCAACGGACCGGCGACCACGCCGCAAAATTTCGTCAGTTCGACGGCCGGCGGCAGCACCGGCGACGTGATTCAGGCCACCATGCAGCCCGGGTCAGTGGGCGGCAATGAAGTGGTGGTACACCTCAATTCCACTCTGCTGACTTCGGCGAACACTATGTTGACCATCGCGCAGAATGCCTTCACCAGCAACAAGGTGTCATTTCCGCTGGTGAGTCCGACGGGGAACTCGGGGCTCGATCCCTTGCTCCAGATCACCTCCAATCATGTCGGCAACTTCTATCAGGGTCAACAGAACGCCTTCTACACTCTAAACATCGTCAATAATGGCGGCGGCAACCCGACCAACGGCCTGGTGACCGTGAAGGACACGCTGCCCGCCGGGTTTACCCTGGTGCAGATGATCGGCGATGGCTGGAGTTGTACCGCGAATGTCTGCACGCGCAGCGACCTGCTGCTGGCCACGCTGGCATACCCGGCGATTACCGTTATCGTGAACGTGAGCGCCACCGCCACCAGTCCCCTGACCAATGTGGCGGTCGTCAGCGGCGGCGGTTCCGCCTCTACCGTTTCGGATGACGTTACTGACGTCAACACCACGGCGCCATCGAACCCGCCGAGCCTCTCGACCGCGATTTCGCACACCGGCACCTACACGCAGGGCCAGCAGAACGCAACCTTTACCATGACGGTGAGCAACAAAGGCGGCGCCAGCTCCACCAATGGCACGGCGTACGTGAATGCTCTGCTTCCCACCGGGTTCACCCTGGTTTCGATGGCGGGCACCGACTGGACGTGCGTAAATGACTCCTGTTCGCGCAGCGACGTCCTGAGCGGCGGAAGCAGTTATCAGCCGGTCACTGTCACGTTCAACATCGCTTCCAATACGCCGCCTACAGTTTCCGTGGGAGCGGTGACGCTTGGCGGTGGGGGCGGTGCATCCACTACCACCACTACCTTCACGGTCCAACAATAGCGTTACCGTGGGAGCCAAAGGTATTGGCGGCGCATGAGGCTCGATGCTATGCGGCGGTGGGGTTTGGGGCTGCTGCTGGCGGCGTGGTTCGTGTACTTTTCGCGCGGCGTTCTGGGGGTCCATTTCGCCCCCGACGACATGATGAACGCCGACAATTACTATTGGACGCCGGGACCCTGGCGCCTGTTCGCATCGCAATTCCTGATCTGGCGCGGGTACTACCGGCCCATGGGCGGACTTTTTTATCTGCCGATTCTTTCCGTTTGGGGGCTCGATCCGTTGCCGTACCATGTGGCGCTTTCGCTGCTGCTGGCCGTCAATGTGTACCTGGTCTACCGCCTGGCGCGCCTTCTGGGAGCCGGGGAGTGGGCCGCGGCTCTGGCCGCGCTGGTGGCTTGCTACCACGCCGGGCTGGGCAACCTCTACTACAACACCGCCTTCGTGTACGATGTCCTCTGCGGCTTATTTTTTCTGGCCGCTCTGGTTTACTATTGCGGCATCCGTAGCAGCGGCCGCCTTTTGAGCCTGGGGCAGAAGGGCGTGTTCGCCGCGTTAGTAGTGTGCGCCCTGAACTCCAAGGAGATGGCGCTCACTCTCCCGGCCGTTCTGGCGGCGTACGAGTGGATTTACCACCCGCCGGCGGGCTACAGCCGCGGACCCGTGTCGAAATGGCTGCGCGGACCGGGCTCGGCAGCGTTGCTGGCGGCGGGCCTCGTGCTGCTTGACCTGTACGGAAAAGTATTCGGCCACGATGCCCTGACAGGCATGGAGGGCTATCGGCCGGTCTTCACGTGGCAGCGGTACCTAGACTACCAGAAGACGTTCCTCGGAGACGCCGTGTTCTGGCATACCGGCGGCGCGGGAGTGCTGGCCTTTTGGCTGGCGATTTCCTATTTGGCGTGGCGCCCGGGAGCGCGTCCCATCCTGCGGTTCTGTTGGGCGTATCTCGTCTTCACGCCCTTGCCGATCGAATTCCTGCCGGGAAAAAGCCAGGCGTGCCTGTACCTTCCGATGTTGGGGCTGGCGATTTTTGCGGTGGTGATTTTCGCCGATCTGGCCGGCGCGCTGGCGGGCGTATTAGCCGGCGAACCCGTGTTTCGCCGTCTTTTGGCCGATCGCGGCCGGCCGGTTCTGGCCGCCGGCCTGATCGCGATCGGAGTATTCTATTGGGGCCGCGAGAACCGCACTCGCCAGCAGTTGCTGGTCAAGCCGGTGATGGCCGCGCTCGGTGCCCAGACCTGGCAGGTGATTCAACAATTCCGTGAGCTCCATCCACAGGTGCGGCCCCAAAGCCACGTGGTATTTCTAAACGATCCGTTTACCGAATGGGACATGCTGTTCATCGCCGACCTGTGGTTTCGAGACCGTAGCGTCACAGTCCACGTCCAGAGGCTGACACCGCTGCCTGCGCCGGCGATTGCCGGCATGGAGGCAGTATTCGACTACCGCGACGGGAAATTATTGCGCGTACGGTAAAGCTGGGCTGCAGGCCTGGAAATCCCTTTCGGCTTAACGACCGCTCCCTCGCGGTCGCGGCTCGGTAAGCTCTTGCAAACAGCCGTTCCTCCGCTCAAAAGCTCGCGAGACTACCCACAGAGAGCGGCTGTCGACATCGACTCTTGAGGCACCAGGTTTTCATTCTGACGTCACGGACCCGCAGGGGCCGCTTCTGACTCCTGTCTTCCATATTCAGAAGGAATATTCAGGGCGGAGCCCTGACCGAAGCCCTGACCCAGTGTGAATTCACCCAAAAGTACCCACAGGCGTGGGGATGAGGAGTGTGGGAATTCACGCAAGCAAATGCCGACAAAAACACGAAGGGCGCGGGGTCGATTCCCCGCGCCCTCGCAAATGTCGACAATTCTTACGCCGCGTTGGCAAGAAGTTCTTCGATCGACTCGGTCTCGAATTCGTGGCGGTCCGCCAACTCCTGGCAGCGAATGCAGAATTTGGTCCACGGCACGGCGTCAAGGCGCTTCGGTTTGATTTCCTCTTCGCAGTGCAGGCAGACGCCATAGCTGCCGTCGGCAATGCGGCCCAGTGCACCCTTTACGTTGCGCAGCAGGCTCGATTCCCGGTCGAGATTGCGGATGGCCAGTTCGCGTTCTCCGGCGAGCTGTACTTCGTCGAGGGCGTCCGGCGTTTTTTCGATGGCGATGTCTTCCCGGTTGCGCAGGCCCACCGACAACTCGGCTTGCTTGGCTTCCAGGGTCGCTCTGTATTTGTTTAATTCGGTCTGGTTCATTTTCGTTCTCCCAGTCTTTTATCTTTTTATTTCTTCTCTTTAGCGATTTCCCGCGTAACAGTATAGACGGAAATATATGCCAAAGGTTTCACGTCTTCCAATCCCTCATTTGGGCCATTGGTCCCTCGTGCTTTCACCCAGCGGCGTCGCACGCGTGCTTCTCTCAGCAATCCGTATGCCAAATTTTTGGTCGGCCAGAATTCTAGCATATTTTGGCCGCCATGTACCAACTTCTCATCGGCTCAGATGCTACTATTTATAGTTGGATTCGTCCAGAAAACCGCGTTCGAAGCCCTTTACACTGCTTTACGACATTCCGGCCTTAATCGGATCTCTCTTCTTTCTGCTTGCCGGACTCGCTTACCTCACCCTGATCGGCATCGAGAATGACGAAGCCCTCTTCGCGGGGGCTTTCCTAAAGCCCTACGGCGAAGCTTATACCGTCTGGATCGGGCATTCCCGCATACCGCTCATGGTCATGTCCTATATCGGCACATTGAAGGCGTGGCTTTACCGCCCATTAATGCGCCTGTTTGGTACCAGCCCCACGGTTCTCAGGGTGCCGATGCTGCTGGCGGGCGCGGCCAGCGTCTGGCTCTTTTTCCGGTTCCTAAAGCGGGTCGCCGGAGTCCGCGCAGCCATCATTGGATGCACATTGCTGGCGGTGGATTCAACCTACCTGCTAACCGTCTGTTTCGATTGGGGCCCGGTGGCGCTGCAGCATCTCCTGCTGGTCGCGGGACTGCTTCTGCTGGCGAGATTCTATCAGCTGCGAAGCTTGCCGGCGCTCTTCTGGGGATTTTGCCTGCTGGGCCTCGGGATGTGGGATAAAGCTTTAGCCGTGTGGATGTTAAGCGGCATGGGAGTGGCTGCCGCGGTGGTCTTCCCGGGCCGTCTGCGAGCGCTCGCCAGCCGGCGTCGGCTGACCGTGGCGGCGCTGGGATTCCTGCTCGGAGTGCTGCCTTTGTTGATCTTCAACCTGGAAAACGGCTGGGCGACCTTCGCTGGCAACGTCGGCCGGGACTTCAGCGATATCCCCGGCCGAGCCCATATCCTTATTGAGACCGCCAAAGGCGACGGTCTGTTCAGTTGGATGTTCGACGAGCAGTGGCAGACCCCGTCGCCGCACCCTCCTAAGGGTGTCGTCCAGCAGACAACTGCCCGCATATCGTCATTTTCCGGCCACCCGCGACGGCACTGCCTGTACTACGCTTTCCTGCTGGCCCTGCTGCTGACCCCTCTGGCTCGCGGCGATGCGCTTCGCGCCATCCTGTTCGCCTTGATCGCCATGGCGGTGGCGTGGGTCCAGATGGCTACCGGCGCCCAGACCGGCGGCAGCATTCACCACACCATCCTGCTATGGCCGTTTCCGCAGATGGTGGTGGCGGTTTCCTTCGCCGCCGCCTCGCGCCGGCTGTCGCGTGCCGGTATTCCGGCACTTGCGGCGGTCACCATCGTCATGACCGTCTCCGGAGTGCTGGTGGCGAACGAGTATTTTTACGTCGGTTACAGCTATGGCGGCGCGCCGGTCTGGTCGGATGCCATCTACCCCCTCTCGGACTTTCTGAAGGGCACCGGCTCCGGGAACGTCTACTGCGTCGATTGGGGAATGCTCGACAGCCTGCGGTATTTGAATCACGGCAAGCTGAAACTGGCGGTGGGTTCCGACCCGATGTCGAAAACGCAACTCGGCCCCGGCGACCGCGAAGCCGCGCTCCGCATCGTGAACGACACGGGTGCGGTGTTCGTGGCGCACACCAAGGAATTCGAGAATTTCCCGGGCACCAACGAGCGGCTGGTGAAATTCGCGGAGGCCGAGGGCTACCGGCGCGAGATGCTCGCGGTAATCTCCGACAGCTTCGGCCGGCAGACGTTCGAGGTGTACCGCCTGGTCGGGCAGGATGGAATCCCTATCGTGGGCGCTGTGAGGGGCAGGCTTTAGCCCAATGCCCCATAGTTTTCTCATTTTCGGGCATCAGCGTAAGTAGTGGGGCGGACGCCCGCGTCCGCGGCCGACCCCCTGGTCGGCCTCTTCGCGACTCAAGCGCCCGAATCCACACGAACAGCGGGACGAGGGCGTCCCGCGCAGGCCAGGGGGCCTGCCCCACTTGATTTCCGCAGAATTTCGCCTTTGGGAAAACTATGCGGCATTAGGCAATCCTGGCCGCGTACTGACGGGCTGAAGCCCACCCCACCAGGTAGCGCGGGCTTCAACCCGCGAAAGGCCACTGTTAGCGGCGGTCGGCCGTGATACAGACATCGGTGGGGTTGCCGCTCGGCCGGCGGACGCCATCCTGATCCACAGCGAGTAGGGGGAACACAACCTTGAAGACGGAACCCACGTTCTCTTTGCTTTCGGCCGAGAGCGAAGCCTGATGGACGTTGGCGATCCAGGTGGCGATGGAGAGCCCCAGTCCCGAGCCTTCCACCTGGCTCCGGGAGGGGTCGGCACGATAGAAGCGCCCGAAAATATGCGGCAGGTCGGCCGCCGAGATCCCCATGCCGTTGTCCTCTACCGTGACCGCTACGGTGTCCTCCTCGCCGGCCGACACCGCGACCTTGATGGTGCCTGGCGCGGACGTGTACTTGGCGGCGTTATCCACCAGGATCCACAATAATCGGTGCAGACTGGAGTAATCGCCCCAGACCGTCGCCGGGCAATCGTCCTGGAAGCTGGTGACGAGGGTTTGGCCGTGTTCCCCGGCCAGCAGCCGACCTTTCTGGCAAACTGCCCGGACCACCTCCATTAGATCGACCGGCTCGAATGCGAGGCGCGAATTGCCGGCATCGGCGCGTGCCAGGGTCAGCATGTCTTTCAGCAGACGGTTGGCCTTGCCGCACTCCGTTACGATCTCTTCGAAAGCCCGCCGGCTGGTGGCATCGACCTGCCGGTTGCGCAGCGCCAGCTCCGCCGTGGTGCGGACGAACGACACCGGACTGCGCAGCTCGTGCGAAGCGTCATCGGTGAATCGCTTGATTTCGTTCACTGCCGATTCCAGGCGCGCGAGCATGGCATTGCAAGTTTCCGAGAGCCGCTGCAGCTCGTCGCCGGTCTTGGGCACCGGCAGCCTCCCGGACAGGTTCGAGACGCTGATGGAGCGCGTGGCCGCGGTGATCTGGTCTACCGGTTGGAGCGCTCTCCGGCTGAGTGCGTATCCGCCCAGCGCCGAGATTGCCAGCAGCGCCGGGATGGCCCACAGCAAGCCCGCGGAAAAGGCGCCGAGCACCAGGCGATTGCCCTCCAGCGGAGCGGCTACCAGGACCACCAGCGCTTGCGAGCCGAAAGAAAATGGACGCGCCAGAACGCGATACGGCTGCCCCAGGTAAGCGACCTCGCTGAACCGGTCACCATCGATGGCGGTAGCACCGGGCCACGGGAAGGCCTGCGCGGCCGCGGTCGGAGATGGCAGCGCGCGCGTTCCATCGGTCTGGAAAAGCTCGATCAGCCCCCCTCCGGTGGCGTCGGCGAATGCCTGGAATTTTCGCACGCGCTCGGCCGGCGAGTCGGCTTGCGTATCGCGCAGCAAGTCGTGCAGGCGGTCCGCGCGCCTCTCCAAGGTTCGCGATCGTCCGTTGGTGAGCGTGTCTTTCAAGTCGAGCCACATGACAGCGCCGAACAGCGCTAGCCCCGCGAAAAAGACCGAGGAGAACCAGACGGTGAGGCGCAGCGAGATGGAACGATGGGCCATCAGCATTCGCTCCGAATGGAGTAACCCACGCCGCGGACGGTGTGCAGGAGTTCGGGCTCTCCGGGCTGCGTGATTTTCGAGCGCAACGACCGCACAAAGAAGTAGAGGTTCGCGTCGGTCACGTCGGACTCGATGCCCCACCCTTCTTCGATCAGCACCTGTCTCGGCACCACCATGCCGGCGCGGCGTATGAGTGTTTCGAGGAGCGCGTACTCAGTGCGCGTTAGCGACACGGTGCGTCCGCCGCGGTGCATCTGATAAGTGCCGGGATTGAGTCTCAAATCTCCGAACGCCAGGCCCGCCGGTTGGGGCGTGGGAGCGCGGCGGGCGACCGCCCTGACCCGCGCGAGAAGAATGTTCAATTCGAAGGGCTTGGTGAGATAGTCGTCAGCGCCGGAGTCAAGCCCGAGCACGATGTCGGGCCCCGCGTCGCGCGCCGAAACGATGATGACAGGGGTGTGCAGGCGCGCCTCCCGCAGTCGTTTGAGGACGCTCAGGCCATCCATGCGGGGAAGCATTACGTCGAGCAGAATCACGTCGAGGTCGGCCGTCAGACCCAGCTTGAGAGCTCGATCTCCATCGTAGGCAAGCAGGACGGAATGACCCTCCGTCTCCAGGGCGCGACGCAACAGATCTGCAGTATTCGGTCTATCTTCGGCAACCAGTATGCGGATGCCCCCATCTTGCCTTCCTGATGTTACGTAATGATGACGATACTGCGAAATTCGCGTCTCCGAACCCGTTCCTTTGATTGTCCTCAGAATAGCTTGCTCTAATACGGTTTCACTTTCCGCGAAGACAAAAACTGGAGGACTATTTATGCGCACGCTTTCGAGTCATATACCGGCCGCGGTATTGAAACTGATGGCAGCCCTTGTTCTCACGGGCTATGTTTTGTCCGCCGCCGGGTCCGACACCAAAGGCACGATCGCCGGACGTGTGGTGGACAGTTCGGGCGCGGTTCTGCAAGGGGCGCAGGTCCAATTGCAGAGCAAGGAGCTGGCCGTTCCATCCGACGCGCAGGGAGATTTCACCCTGCCCGATCTGGCGCCGGGCGCGTACAAACTGCAGGTTTCCTACGTGGGGTTCAAGCTCTTCGAGCAGGATGTCACCGTCGCCGCCGGCGAAACTAAGCAGGTGGATGTCCGCATGGAGGTAGCTTCGGCCAATGAGGAGGTTCTGGTAACCGCGGAGCGTCCGCGCGGCGAAGCGGAGGCCATCAATCGTACGCGCACGGCCGACAACCTGCTGCAGGCGCTTCCCGCCGAGGTGATCATGTCGTTGCCCAACGCCAACGTGGCCGACGCTCTCGGCCGGCTGCCTTCGATCACCCTGGAACGGATCGAGGGCGAAGGCGTCTACGTGTTTGTGCGCGGCACGGAAGCGCGCCTCACCAACGTCACCATCGACGGCATCACGGTTCCCTCGCCCGAGCCCACCGTACGCCAGGTGAGGCTCGACGTGCTTCCCGCCGACTTAGTGGAATCCGTGGAAGTGAATAAGACCCTGGCGCCCAATATGGATGGCGATGGCATTGGCGGATCGGTCAATATGAAGACCAAGACCGCGGGCGAATTCCCCACCTTCAATCTCTTTGGCATGGGCGGCTACAATCCCATTTTGGGCGGCCGCGAAAATACCGAAGAAGGAGGGACTGTCGGCCATCGCTTCCTCAAGAACCGAAAACTGGGCATCCTTTTCGGCGGCTCCTTCGATTACAACGGCCGCGGCATCGATAACTGGCAGCCGGCCATCGATCCCACCTCTACTTTCGCCAAGCCCATCTATGACGACAACACCATCCGCGAATACCGTTATTACCGCAATCGCTG
>CAZARO010000036.1:0-492 GCA_964487165.1 uncultured Solibacteraceae bacterium
CAACTTTACGGCACTCGGAATCGGAGGTGTCAGCCGGACCATGGCGGCGCGAGTAGCAAGCGTCGACAACGCACGCGAAAAAGTCGACGATCAAGGCCAGATCAACGGGATTCTGGCCAGTGAAACCATCACCGGACGCTTGGACGCCGGGCTGGACAAGTTGAGCGACCAGTACAGCGGCTTCGCCAGCGTTCTGAGCGCCGCGAAGAACGCCGTATTCCGTGAGGCGTCCACCGTTATCGTCTACGCCAAGGGCGTGGAGATGACGCTGAAGATCGAGAAGCCGCTGACCCTTCCTCCGGTGCGAATTCCGGGGCCGCCCGCATGGCCGGCCGGCAAGCGGCAGGTGCTGGCGTCGCTCCTGGCGCGCGAGCCGTTCCAAACCACGGCGCAACGCCCCCCTGCACCATCCGATCTCACCAACCTGTTGCTGGTAGCCACCGAGGATGAGCTGCGCGGGAAGAGCGTACTAGATTATACTCATCCTGATGA
>CAZARO010000036.1:502-13073 GCA_964487165.1 uncultured Solibacteraceae bacterium
CGCGCAGCGACGAGGACGCCGGCTGGTCCGGTGCGGCGAGGCTGAATCCCTTGTCGAAGTTCGAAACGCTGCGCGCGCTCGCCGAGGATCGCGGCTACAACGAAGCTCCCGTATCGGTGCTGCTGCTGGATGGCAGCCCGCCCGACATGGTCTTCGAGAAGACCAACGACACCTTCGCGCGCCGGCATCATTTGCGCATCTGGCGAAGGCCCGGCATGGTGGACGGCAAGCCGGTGTGGGCGGTGGCCGCTACGCACGATACTGGAATCAACTTCTCGGAGGCCGACCGCACCTTCATTCACCGCATTGATGCGCAAATCGATCGCGAGCGCGAAAAGGTGGTCGACGATTTGCTTTTCACCGGGCGGGTGAAGGCTTGCGAGTTGGTGGACCGGCTGCAGGTTCCGCGGAAAACCAGCAACGCCACCGGCGATAGTATCGAGACCGACGGCCGCATCGCTGTTCTGTTGCTCGATTGACCGATATAATATACCGAGCCTGGTCTTGCCTATGGTCCGTCAATCGGTTTGCACTGCCTTCTTCCTCGCAGTACCCTTTTCCCTTTGCGCGGCGACCCCGCATGTGCGCAAACTCCCGCCC
Organism: uncultured Solibacteraceae bacterium; assembly: GCA_964487165.1. Taxonomy (GTDB): domain Bacteria; phylum Acidobacteriota; class Terriglobia; order Bryobacterales; family Bryobacteraceae; genus PALSA-129. The sequence goes on from CAZARO010000036.1 coordinate 1,103, forward strand.
TTGCCGCTGCGCTTCGAGAGCGCCGCGGATGGTACGCTGGTGGCCCGCGAAGGGCCTTACAGCCTGACGGTGGAAGCCGGCGGCACGACCGTGACGGTCGCCGACCGCGCCCACCGCCAGTCGGCGTCCGTGACCACGCGGCTGGCGGGCGCGGAAGCTGCCTCGCAGCCGGTGGGGGAGGGTCCCTTAACGGCGAAAGCCAGCTACTTCCTGGGCGCCGATCCATCTGCATGGCGAAGCGGCGTACCCTTATTTTCTCGCGCGGTGGAACGCGGTGTGTATCGCGGCATCGACCTCGTGTTCCACGGCGATAGCGGCTCGCTGGAGTACGATTTTGTGGTGCATCCCGGGGCCGACGCGCGCCGCATCGCGCTGGACATTGCGGGCGCCTCCGCGGTGCGGCTCGAAGCGGGCGGCACGCTGGCGATCGCCACCCCTACCGGCGAGATCCGCTGGAAAAAGCCTGAAGTCTACCAATGGAAGGACGGCGTGCGCCAGCCCGTGGCGGGAGCCTTCGCGCTTGCCGGCCGCCGCGTAACTTTCTCGCTCGGCGCTTATGACCGCGGGCGCGACCTGGTGATTGACCCGACGCTCGCCTACGGCACTTACCTCGGCGGCAGCGACGATGACGCCGGTCGTGGCGTGGCGGTGGATAGCTCGGGAAATATCTATGTCACGGGTTACACCTACTCGATGAATCTGCCCCACACCGGCGGCTCGTTGGAGCCCTCGTTTCAGGGCGGCAACGGTAACTTGATTGGCGGCGATGCCTTCGTCGCCAAGTACACGTCCGCGGGCGTACTTAGTTACGTAACTTACTTGGGCGGCGCCAATGACGATGCGGGCACGGCCATCGCGGTGGACTCCTCGGGGAACGCCTACGTTACGGGCTTCACTACCTCTACCAATTTCCCTACCATTAAGGGATCTTTGCAAACCACTTTCGGTGGGGAAGGCAACTTCTCTTATTTTCAGGATTTCGGCGATGCGTTTGTCGCCAAACTGAATCCCACCGGAACGGCCCTGGTCTATTCGACCTATCTGGGAGGGTCGAACGACGACGAAGGCCTCGCCATTGCCGTGGATAGCGCCGGCAATGCGTATGTGGGTGGCGCGACGCAATCCACCAACTTTCCCACCAGCAACGCCTACCAGTCGAAGTACGGAGGCTCCGGTGGAGGCCCCGCGTTTTGCTGCGGCACCAATACTCCGTTCCTTTCTTTTGGCGACGGATTCGTCGCCAAGCTGAACCCCGCCGGTACCGCGCTTCTGTTCTCCACGTATTTCGGAGGGTCGCTGGACGATACCGTGAGCGCCCTGGCGCTGGACAGTTCCGGCAATGTGTATATCGGCGGCAATACGGTCTCCAGCAATTTTCCGGTGCTCAATGCTTACCAGAGTAAGTTCGGCGGCGCTGCTAACTCCAACGCGCAACCTTTTATCACCGTTGGCGACGGTTATGTGGCTAAGTTCGATACCAACGGCAAATTGCAGTACTCCACTTACCTGGGCGGAAGCAACGATGACGCCGTTATGGGGCTGGCCGTGGATTCCACGGGCGCCGCTTATGTAACCGGCTTTACTTCCTCCGCTAACTTCCCTGTTAGTAGCACGGCCGCGCAGAAGACGTTCACCGGACCGTCCTCCGTTACAGGAGCGCGAGGCTTTCTGTGGGGTAGCGTCTTTGTGTCCAAGCTGGCGCCATCCGGCAGCACCCTGGCCTGGTCCACTTATCTGGGCGGGACGCAGGACGATGCCGGTTGGGCCATCGCGGTAGACAGCGGCGGCAACGCCATTGTCGCAGGCTTCGCCAATTCCACTAACTTCCCGGTGACTGCCAACGCGCTGCAGAAGACTTTTGGCGGCTCCGGCCCGTCAGCGTATACCGACCCTACGGGCGATGGGTTCGTCGCCAAGGTGAGCGCCGACGGCACTGCTTTTCCGTACGTTTCCTACTACGGCGGAAGCTCCAGCGATGCTATCACTTCGCTGGCGCTGGATGGACAGGGGAATGTGATCGTCGTGGGCGCCACTACCTCGCCCAACTTACCGGTCACATCCAACGCCGCGCAACCGGCCTATGGAGGCATCGGCTCAGTCACCAGTGAGACCATCGGCGATGCGTTCGTGGCGGTCTTCTCGGGTATTTCGGCCTTGCCGGTGCCCACCATCACTTCGGCTGTGAATGCCTTCTCCTTCACCACCGCGCTGGCGCCCGGCTCGGCGGTCGCGGTCTTCGGGACCAACCTGGGAACCAACGCGGCGGCGGGCGCCATGGTCGGCGGCCAGTCCGTCCCGGTAGCTCTCGCCACCAACACGCAGTGGAACATCGCCATTCCCTATACTGCGGCAACCGGTGCGACCACCATTCAGCTGGGGACGTCCGCGGCATTCCCCATCACCTTGAGCAAGTATGCGCCCGCGCTCTTGAGCGCGAATGGCAGCGGCGGCGGCAATGTGCTGGTCACCGGCGGTAGCCAGGGGACCACCGGTTCCGCCCAGGCATATCCCGGCGATACCCTAAATATCTTCGCCACCGGGCTGGGCGCGATTGATGCCAACGGCCATCCGAGTCCGCTCCCCGTGGTACAGGTTGGCGGACAGCAAGTGCTGGTGTTGAACGCGGTGGCGGAGAGCGGCACTCCGGGCGAGTATGAGGTGACCTTTCAGCTTCCTCCATCGACTCCCGCGGGAAGTCAAACGGTGGTTCTTTCTATCGGCAACGTGGCCACTCAAGCGCTCAACCTGGCGGTGGGCGAACTTACCGGCATGGTGATCACCTATGTGGTGAACGGCGGCAGCTTCCTGCCGGGATTCTCGCAAGGCTCCTGGGTGACCATCACAGGCGCCAACCTTTCCGGCACCACGCGTATCTGGACTGGCGCCGATTTCAACGGCGCCAATCTTCCCACCGCGCTTAGTCAGGTCAGTGTGACCATCGACGGCAAGCCGGCGTACGTATATTACATCAGTCCCACGCAGATTAACGCGCTGGCGCCGGCAGATACGGCCGCGGGGACGGTGCCGGTACAAGTTACTTACGCGGGCACAACCAGCAACGTCCTGATGGCGGCGGAAGCGTCGTTCAGCCCGTCGCTCTTCATGTTTTCTCCGCTGGGGCAGATCTATGTGGCCGCCGTGCGAGTTTCGGACGGACATTACATCGGACCCACCGGTCTGTATCCCGGCGCGACGGCTCCCACGGGAGGGCCGTTCACCGTGCCGGCGAGCGTTGGCGACACGCTGGAGTTGTACGGCACGGGATTCGGCCCCACCAATCCCACCACTAACTTCGGGCAGACGTTTACTGGCGCGCCGCCCACGGCTAACACGGTCACGGCAACTATTGGCGGCGTCCCCGCCACGGTAATCTTTGCCGGGTTAGTGGCGCCGGGCGAATACCAGTTCAATATCACGGTGCCAAGCGTCCCGGCAGGGGACAATCTAGTGGTACTGAAAGTCAACGGAGTAACTACGCAGGCGAACGCGTACCTCACGGTGCAGTAGAGGAGGCGAGGTTCTTCAAATGTGCCGGCTTTGCGCAAACTGGAGGAAAGAATGTTTGAGCCGCAGATAAACGCAGACGAACGCCGACAGAGAACTATTGGATTCGAGTTCTGGCTTGCGCTCGACAAAGTCGCGATTCTGACTTCTGAGGGAGCTAGCGCGCGCCTCGGAATGGCGCCTCTGTGTTTGCCAGCATCTGGCGCAAAATTACCGTCGATTGCCAAAGACCGCTTGCTGACGCGCGCGGCTCTGTAACACCTCGCTGATTCCACGAGACTTCTTACCGAGCCGCGACCGCGAGGGAGCGGTCGATCAGCCGAGCAACTCCCTCTTCTGACTTCCTCGACTCCCATATCCCGCAGGGACCTGCTTACCGGTACTTGACTAACCTGGCGCTGGCGGAAACGAAGGCGGCGAACGCGGTATCCAATCCCTGCGCTGCGATGCGCGCGGGCGGATTCACGGGCATCTCCAGCAGCAGAAGATAGCTGGCCGAGAGGTCGTCTTCTTCGCGCGTGGCAGGCAGGTTGCCGAGCGCGATGGGCGGAATACGGAAACGGCCGTCGCCCGCATGCGCCATGCACAGGCATACGGCGGAATCGCCGCTCGGGCGGTCGGCGTTTACCGCCAGAATCAGCATGGCATCGCCGTCGCGCGCGGCCTTCCACTCGAGCGTGGCGCCGGCATCGCGGTCAATCGTATCCGTGCGGTCGCGGTTCTTCCAGACTACCGCCGGCGTCACCTCCACTTTGGCGGAAAACGGCCCGATATCCGCTCCTCCCGGCGCGGAAACGGTGTACGAACCGCGGCTCAGATACAGGGGCTTGACAGCGTCGCGGGAAAACGGCCCCTGGCCGCCCAGCAAGGCGGCGTAATAATCCTGCCGACGCACGTCGCGGGGAAGCGTGTGCGATCCCGCGGGTCCGGTGACCGAAATTGCCTCCCCGGCATCCAGCCGCCGGTTGCCGCGAGCCGGCTCGGGGATGGAGGTCCACTCCGCGGCGCGCGCCTCCCCCAGGATCTGGTGCAGGTTCAATCGCGCGGTGAATACCGTGCATGTGCCGGCGGGCGGCAGGGGCGGAAACTGCCGCTGTCCCGATTCCTGCCGCCCGAAGCTGGCGATGCCGTAATCGAACTGGAATTGCGACCCCGCATGCGGCGCCAGGTGCATGTCGAGCGAGATCCGCGCCAGCGCCAGGAATCCGGCCCGCGTGGCCCGTTCGACACCCTCGCGAAACCAGTCGAGCTCATCGCGGCAGGGCTCGCCGGGCGCGTGTACCGCGATGGGAATGGCGTTGCTGGGCCGGCCGTCCGGAGTGCGCGCCTGCACGGGAACGAAGCAGCCCAGCGGCGTCCCGGCCGGCACCCGGAAGGCAACTTGCTCCACGCCCAAGCACCAATCGGCCGCCGCGATGCGGACGGCCTCCGCGGGTTTGCCGCCGACCACCAAATCGAAAGCGCCCATCCCCGTGCCCCAAAGCGTCACGATATCGCCGGGAGCGGCTTCCGGCTTGCGCTTCGCTTGGGGGAGCGAATCGGGCGCGGTGTCGGCGGAATAGAAACCGACGCTGGCTGGCTCCAGGGTAAGCGTGTACGGTTCACTCTCGAGCGCCCCATAGGTCACCGTCAACTGCACCTGCCCGAGGGGCGCCGCGTCCGGCACCACGGCATCGATGCGCGTGGCGCTCACCATCAGCAGGTGTGCGTAGGCCGCCCGATCCCCCTGCGCGATGCGCACAGTAACCAGCGCCAATTTATCCGGCGGATTCGATTCGCTGCCGCGCACCGGAATCTCGGGTCCCAGCCGCACTCCCGGAACGATGAAACGCGCGCCCGGCGTGAGGGCGCCTCCGCGCAACGATGGCGGGAGTTGGCTGGCGGCGTTGACGATGCCGCCGGGAACGATGGCCGGCGGCGCAGGCGTATCGGCACGCGCCATTCCGAAGAGCGCGATGGCCCACGGGAGCACGTTCCAAAAGCGCGGCATCCCCAAATTATAGTGCCGGGCAGTCCTGCGCCGCGCCGCCAGTCGTGATAGTATTGGCCCATCAGGAGTGGACTTATGGCTAATTGTTCGCGACGCAACTTCTTAAAAGCCGGCCTCGCCGCCGGCGTGCTCGCCGGTACCGGAAGCCTGCCTATCCGGGCGGCCCGCGGCTCGGCAACCGATTGGGTGACGCTCGGCAAATCGGGCGTCAAAGTCACACGTCTCGCGCTCGGCACCGGGACCATGAGCGGCAAGGTGCAGCGCGACCTGGGGCAGGATGGCTTCACGAGCCTGGTCCGCTACGCCTATGACCACGGGATTCGCTTCTTCGAAACTTCCGAGACCTACGGCGAGATGCACAAGATGCTGGGCATCGCGCTGAAGGGCATTCCGCGCGACAGCTACCGGCTGATGTCCAAGGTCACGACCCGTCCGGGCGTGGACCCGCAGGAGAAGATCGATGAGCTGCGCAAGCTGGCCAACACCGATTACTTCGACATCATGCTGATGCACTACCAGCACGTGGCCACATGGCCGGCCGACACCGCCCGCTGGCAGGACGGGATTGCGGAAGCGCAGGTGAAGAAGGCCGTCATCGGGCGCGGCGCGTCGGTACACGGCCTGCCGGCGTTACGCCAGGCGCCCGGCAACCAGTGGCTCGAAATCGCCATGATCCGCATGAACCACAAGGGCTCCCGCATGGATGCCGAGGATTTCGCCACCGCCGGACTGGGAAACGTGGCCGAGGTGGTGGAGCACACCAAGCAGGTCCACCAGCAGGGGATGGGCGTGATCAGCATGAAGCTGGTGGGAGAAGGCTCGTTCACCACGCGCGAGGATCGGCAGGCGGCCATGAAGTTCGCCTTCAATAACGCCGGCGTGGATAGCGTCACGGTAGGTTACAAGAGCACTGCCGAGATCGACGAGGCGATTGAGAATTTGAACTTGGCGCTGGCGTAGTACGGCGCCCTTAAGTGGGGCAGGATGGTATCCTGCGGCGGATTGGTAACCCGCCCCGTTCCTGCCTTAAAGTGCTTCGGAAGGCCGACTGCGAGTCGGTCGCGGGATGCCATCCTGCCCTACTACCGCCCCATCGCGTCGGCCAGCACTTTGACCGGCCGGAATGCCGCCAGCCGTACGTCCGGCGACGAAGTTTGCCCGCGGCGCGGCGGGTCCGCCAGGCGCTTCAATTCGGCGTTCTCCTCGGTGAGCCAGGCGTCTTTCGCCGCCAGCGCCGCTTCTTGCGCTTCCAGCTCCGCTTTTTTCTCTTTGCGGCTGAGCTTCTGGGGCTTCGCGCCGGCGGGCGCGGGCGGCGTCAGGTAATCCAGCAGCTTGAGTCCGGCGTTTCCCAGGGCCGACAAATCTTTCGACAGCGGCGCGGCCTCCGCCAGCAGCTTATTGTCATCCACCAGCGGCTGCAACAGCGCGTCATTGGCCGACCAGCTCTCGAATTGCCGCCGCAATAAGGCCGCATCGGCCCGATCGCCCGCGGGGTCCGCTACAAATCTTCGGGCCGCCAGTTCCAGCGATCGCGCCAGTTCGCTCTCCGGCAGGCAAGCGTCCACGAACCGATTGAGCGGCATGGTCCCCGTGGGGTGCCCCGTTCGTCCGGTACCCAGGCCGAGCGCCTCGATGGCATCCGCCAGAACGCGCAGCGGGCCGGCCGCCTGGTCGCCGGCAATCCGGTCGAGCATGGGCTGGAAGTACGCGCGGTGCATCGCGCCGGTGAATTCCAGATTGCGGCTCACCTGCTCCAGGCGCGCATACATCGAGTCCACGTCGGTAACGCTCGCCGGCGACCAAAACCGCTCCGCTATCACCGCCGTACGCGGCCAAACGCGCGAATCCACCGTCTCCGGCCCCACCAGTTCGGCCCACATGCAGGCCTCGCCGCCCATGATGCGCGCCGCCTGTTCGGGTGTGAGCGCCGCCACATCGGGGCCGCCCAGCGGGTCCACGGCGTAATGAAACGAGGCCGGGCGCAAATGGTCCAGATAATATCCCCAGGAGAGAATGCCGCGATACCCTTTGGCCGCCGCTTCGGAGAGCGACTTCTGCCCGCGCCACGACTGGATCACCGCGTCGGTGGGCAGGCCGGGCACCAGAATCTCATCCCACCCCACCATGGTCTTGCCGTATTTCTGCACGATCTTCAGCAGGCGCTGGTTGAAATAGACCTGGATGGCGGCAGCGTCCTTGAGCCCGTGCTCTTTGGCAAAAGCCTGTATGCTCTCCGACTGATTCCAGATGCGGGGATTCACTTCGTCGCCGCCGATGTGGAAGTACGGGTCGGGAAAAAGCTCGGTCATCTCGCCGATGAAGGCGTCGAGAAATTCGTAGGTGCTCTCCTTCGACGGGTCCATTACCGATCCACCGCGGTCGGTTGGAGTGAACGGACCGGGAGTCGAGGCCAGTTCGGGATAGCCGGCGAACCAGGCGGTGCTGTGCCCCGGCATGTCGAACTCGGGAATCACGCGGATACCCAGGCCGCGCGCGTAGTCCACGATATGGCGAATCTGCTCCTGGGTGTAATAGTCGCCGTTCGATCCCATCTCCTGCAGCTTGGGATAGCGCTTGCTCTCCACGCGGAAGCCGTCGTCTTCGGACAAGTGCCAGTGCAGCACGTTGAGCTTCACCGCGGCCATCGCTTCCAGATTGCGCTCCACCACTGCGACCGGCATCCAATGGCGGCAAACGTCCAGCATGAGGCCGCGCCAGGGAAATCGCGGACGGTCTTCGATGTGTACGCCGGCCACCTGAAAGCCATCCGGCCCGGGTTGGATCAACTGGGCGAACGTCGCCAGGCCGTGGATGGCGCCTTCCGTGGTGGCGGCGCGGATGCGCGCTTCGGCTCCCGTGACATCCAAAGTATAGGACTCGTCCTGGCCGAGTGTGGGGTACTCCGGTCCGCCGGCGCAGTCGATCGTCAGGCGGTGAGCGTCGCCCGCCGGGGGCGCGACGGGCGCGTACAGCACGCCGGTCTGGCGCGACACGCGGGCGAGAAACGACCGCACCGCCGGCGCCAGGCGAGCGTTCGCGCCGCCCACGGTTTGCACTACGAAATTCACGTCGATGGGCAGTTTCCCTGGAGCAGGCTCCATCTTCACGGGCAACGGCATGAGCGCGGGCGAGGCGGCAAACAGCGCCGGGGCTGCGAACAGGATAAGGATTGTGGCGATACGCATCGTTGGGGCGCTCCTTGGGCCGCTGATCGCAAATGGTAACAAACTGGCAAGACATTCACCACAGAGTCACAGAGACACAGAGAAAAGCTTAAGAATGGGCTCGCCGGCTAGGAGCGAGCGCCGCGTCTTCCCGTAGTATTGAGATCACGCAGGTGACAGAGGCCACAGAGAAAAAGGCTCGTTTCGCGTTGTTTGCCGCGCCGGGCGGGTTGTGCGAAATTCGTCGCGGTCTGCAAAGAGACCGGGTATTAGCAGTACGGATGGGCACGAACAAGAAAAGATCCTGTTGCTCTTTTCAGTGAGTCTTTACTCTGTTACCTCTCTGTCTCCTCTGTGGTCTCAAAACTACGGGAATACGCGGCGGTTGCTCGTAGCGACGAGCCCATTCTTAATCTCTTCTCTGTGTCTCCGTGTCTCTGTGGTGAACTGTCTTGCCCCCTCACACGATCGGGTTGGCGCGATCCGCCTCGAAGGCGCCGGCGCAGGAACCGGCGAAACTTTCCACCGCCCGGTTCAGTTCCGCGGGGTCGATCGGCTTGGCCAGGTGCCCGTTCATTCCGGCCGCCAGGCAACGGTCCTGGTCGGCCTTCATGGCGAAGGCGGTCATGGCCACGATAGGCACCGAGCTGAGCTGCGGATTCTCCATCTGGCGAATGGCGCGCGTGGCTTCCAGGCCGTCCATAATGGGCATCTGCACGTCCATCAGGATGAGGTCGAATGGCGGCGCCAGCATCGCGGCTTCCACCGCCTGCCGTCCGTCGCCGGCAACCGAGACCTGGTGACCGCGCTTTTCGAGCAGCCGCTTGGCCAGCCGCTGGTTCACCGTATTGTCTTCCGCCAGCAGAATGCGGAGCCGCTTGGGTGGCCCTTCGGACAGTTCGACCACCGGCCGCGCGGGTGCCGTCACGGTGGTGTCCTGCGGCGCCAGCTTGCACGGCATGGTAAAACGGAACTCGCTTCCCTGCCCGAACGAGCTGTCTACCGCGAGGGTCCCGCCCATCATCGCCACCAGGCGCGCGGAGATGGTGAGGCCCAGCCCCGTTCCGCCGAACTGGCGGGTGGTGGAGCTGTCGGCTTGCCGGAAAGCCTCGAAGATCACTTCACGATGTTCCGCGCGGATCCCGATTCCTGTGTCGATGACCGCGAACTCCAGAAGCAACTGGTCTGCCCCGGTAGGACGGGAATCCACGCGCAGTTCCACCCGCCCCCGGTCCGTGAATTTCACCGCGTTGCCGAGCAGGTTGATGAGAATCTGGCGCATGCGGAGGGCGTCGGCGACCAGCGCGTCCGGGACCGCTCCATTGAGCGTGGAGACCAACTCGAGGCCCTTTTCGCGCGCGCGGGGCCGCACCAACTGCAGCACTTCGTCCATGCAGCGGCGCAGGGAAAAGGGCGCGCGGTGAATCTCCAGCCGGCCGGCTTCGATTTTCGAAACGTCCAGAATGTCGTTCAGAATGGCCAGCAGCGAATAGGCGGAACTCTGCGCTGCCTCCAGATATCCCGCGCGGTCTTCGGCGCCCGTGGCCCCCAGGGCCAGCGCCTGCATGCCGATGATGCCGTTCATGGGGGTGCGGATCTCGTGGCTCATATTGGCCAGAAATTCGCTCTTCGCGCGGCTGGCCGCCAGGGCTGCGTCGCGGGCCACGCGCAGTTCCTCGGACAGTTGCCGATAGCGCCGTTCGCTTTCGCGGATGGCCGCCGCGGCGTTCTTTTCCTGCGTGATATCGCGCAGAATGATCTCGATCAGCGGACCCCCGCGGACGTGCACATCGCTGCCGCTGAACTCCACGTCGATCAGGGCGCCCGAGGCCGAGCGCAAGCTGCTTTCCCGTTTGGCGCCGATCAGGTGCGCGATGTCCGCCTCTGTCACCGCGCCGTGCCTGCTCTCCAGGCAGAGCAATGGCAGGACCGTGCCGGTAAACTGCTCCACCGGCCCTCCCAGAATCTGCTCGCCTTTGCGATTGGCGTCCAAGATGGCCGCCGTCCGGCCGTCGAGAATGAAGATGGCCTCGCCGGCGGTATCGATGAGATGGCGGTATTTCTGTTCGGAATCGGCGATCTTTTGGAACAGCCGGATATACGTGGCCCAGCCGGCCAGCAGAAGAGTGCCGGTAAGCAGCGCAAAAACCGTGATCAGAAGCCGGTGCACCCAACGGGACGCGTCCGCCAGGGTCTGCGCGAAGGCGGCTTCCACGGAGGTGAGGCGGACGCTAATGCCATAGATTTCCTGGAGCGTCTGTTGGATGGCAGCCTGGTCTTGCGCGGGAGCGGCTACCTGGCCGTGAAGGCGCTCGGCCAGGCGTTCCAGGGCTTCCAACTGCCGGTCCCCTTCGGTCCACCACCTCAGCGCCTGGGCGACCTGCGCTACTTTACCGAAAATACGATAGCGCCGGGTCATGCGCGGCAAGTATTCGAGGGGCACGTCCGCCGTGGCAAGCGCGTGTTTCAGGGCGGCCGGATCGTGGCTCGGGTGGGTGACTTCCAGCCGGATGTCGCGGAGGGCCAGCGGCAGGCGGATCGCTTCCCGGTACTTTTGAAAGTCGGCTTCCTGTCCGGAATCGGCGTAGCGGTGCAGCAGAATTACGGCTTCCTTCTGCGCCTTCGACCAATCCCCTTCGCTCTGGGTGTACTTGCGGGCGCCACCCAGGATATCCATCGAGAAGCCGGCCAGGAAGACAATACTCGCCGCTACGCATGCCAGTGCTCCGCACACCAGCAGCAAATAGACACCTTGACCGGGACTGCTCCTCAAGCGCGCGGATCTCACGTTCTGTGTCCCAAGGGCGGTTTTTGGACGACCACATACTCATATCGGCCAGGGTGGATCGGGTTTCTAGCCATCTTGACTGGCGGAGGGGCACTAGCCCGACTTTCGCCGGTTTGAGGGGGTAGGGCACCGGCGGCGAGGGCCGCAGGCCTGTCAAATAAGGGTTCCAGACAGACGCTGGCCGGTCCAGCACCCCGAGGTTTCGTTTGACGAGTCGAGCGGTCCAACCTCCGGAACGACGAGCACTTGGCCACGGATGCACACGGATGAAAAACCCAGCACAAGGGAATTCTCGTTCTTGCTTCCTTTTTATCCCTGTTTATCTGTGTTCATCCGTGGCCAAACTTGTGCTGCCCGCGGTACAGCATTTGCGAAAGTACGCTAGGACCGCGGCATGGTGCGGAGCAGAGTGCTCACCCCGTTCCACAGAATCTGCACCCCGATGCACACCAGAATGAACGACGACAGGCGGATGATGACGTTCATCGCGGAGTCGCCCAGGGTACGGCCGATGGCCTCGGCGAA
>CAZARO010000037.1:0-7138 GCA_964487165.1 uncultured Solibacteraceae bacterium
AAAGCCGGCCTGCAGCCAGGATTGGCTGCCCCACGAAAGGCCAAAGCCGAGAGGCAGGCAAGAGCCTGCCGGTGGCCAATCGGCTACGGCACCGGCTGCCGGCAAAGACCGCGCCGGCTTCCAGAAATCGCGGCGCGCAGGGTTCTTCTTGCCAGTTCGAACAGCCCACGCCGCAGTATGTTTCTATGTCCCTGGATGTTATACTAGTCCGGCTGCCGGGAGCCGAAGTGGAGTATGCGAATCGTACGGTTAGTGAGCCTCTGCGTTTTGTGTCTCTTCTCTGTCAGTCCGGGACAAGCGGGATCGATCGACCTTACCGTGCGATCGATTCTGGTGGGCCAAATCGGCTTCCCGAACATGAACACCGTCGAGCAATTCACCATCGGCGGTACCCACACAAACTCCCTTTCGATGGCGTTCTCAGGTCTGGCAGAAAGCCTGACAGTACTCGGCAATCACTTGTTTGTCGGCGATTCTTCTGGAATCGTTCGCCTGATCGATGCCGCATCCGGAAATGTGGTCTCGAGCTTTAACGCTGGAACAGTTGGCCTCGATGGACTAGGCACGTACCAATCGAATATACTGGCGCTGCCATTTAGTTCCACTTCAGTATTCGTCTATTCGTCATCTGGCGTTCTACAAGCTACCATTGCACTGGCCAGATTACCTCCTGTTGACTGGAACGGTGTCGCCTCTGACGGTACGTCGCTCTTCGTCGCTGACTCCGGCACGGGCCTGATTATCAGGTATTCGATTGGAGGAGCCCAACTCGGCTCATTTGACCCAGGGATCGGGGGGCTTTCCGGCGTTGCGTACGACGCCTCGACAGATTCACTTTGGGTTGCGAATGGATTCGCGACGGCTTCCACGCGAGGAGTTTACCAGTTCTCCAAGACAGGAACCCCAATGAGTTTTTTCCTGACTCCGGGAGTTGCGCCGAACGCCGGCATTGCGGTAACGTCCGGACCGGCTAGCCAGACTCCGACCGCGGTTTCCGCGCTCTCAACTTGGGCTGCTGTGCTCCTGGGAATCCTGCTGGCTGCCTCCGCGGCACTGCAGCTCAGAAAAGACCCGCAAATCTCCAGGTGAACGACGGGTTCTGGCGGACGCCAAAAGGTTCCGGCTTCCAGGTTCATTCGCGAGAATGAATTGCCTCAATCCTGCCGCAGGCCGACTATCAGGCGGCCTTACAAAAGGTGCCCACCAGGCGCGGCTTATATGTACGCTCAGATGCCCTCAGTTTTGCTTGTAAATCGCGCCAGCCTCCACTCCCACCCATCGCCCGTCTGCGGGAACCCGGCATTCGTGTAATATGGTTGGGTCAATCCGTACAGGCCGACCCCATGCCTCCCGAAACGCCGGTTCCAAGCGAGATCACGCGGATGTTACGGCGCTGGAAAACCGGTGACCGGGACGCGTTGGCCGACTTGACCTCACTGGCTTACAACGATCTGCGCGCCATCGCCGCCGGATACCTCCGCCGCGAGGATTCGAGCCACACCCTGCAGGCCACCGGGCTGGTCAACGAGGTGTATCTCCGGCTGGCGCAGATCCGGCGCGTGGAGCTGATCGACAGCCACCATTTCTATGCCTTCGCGGCGCAGTTGATGCGCATGGTGCTGATCGATCACGCCCGCCAGGCGCGCGCCCAGAAGCGGCCCGGATCCGGATTCCGCGTGCCGCTGCATGAAGAGATGGCGTGGATCGACACCTCCAACGACGACATTCTGGCGCTGGACACCGCTCTCGACCAACTGGAAGCTTTGGACAGCCGCAAAGTCCGCGTCATCGAGCTGCGCTATTTCCTGGGCTGCACCAATGAAGAAGCGGCCGAACTGCTGGGCGTTTCGAGGGCCACCATCGACCGCGATCTGGAGTTCAGCAAGGCCTGGCTGCATCAGAGGCTGGCGGGCCCGGCCGGCGGGTTGGCAGGTGCCTGACACGCCCATGGCCACCTTCGAGCGAATCGAGCAGTTGTTCCATCAAGCCCGCGGCCTGCCGCCGGGCGAGGAGCGGCGCCAGTGGCTGGAGGAGCAATGCAAGGATGACGGCGACACGCTGCGCGAGGTGCAGAACCTGCTCGATTCGCATGCCGCTCTGGCCCAACCCGCGGCGAGCGGTTCCCCCGCGGAAGCCGCCGTCCCCACCGCCCAGTTCGGGGCCTACCGCGCGGTAAAACTGCTGGGACGCGGCGGCATGAGCGCCGTCTACCTGGCCCGCCGCGCCGATGGACGCTTCGAACAAACCGTCGCCTTGAAGATTATGGCGGGGCACCTGGCGGGCGCGGAATTCCTGCGGCGATTCGAAATCGAACGCCAGCTGCTGGCCTGTTTGAGCCACAACAATATCACCCGCCTGCTGGACGGCGGCGTCTCGTCGGCGGGCGATCCCTACCTGATCACCGAGTACGTGGAGGGCCAGACCATCGACACGTATTGCGACGGCCGCAAGCTCGACGTCCCGGCCCGCCTGCGCATCTTCCTGCAGGTGTGCGACGCCGTGATCCACGCGCACGGAAACCTGATCCTGCATCGCGATCTGAAGCCCGGCAACATCCTGGTGGATACCACCGGCGCAGCCAAGCTGCTGGATTTCGGCACCGGTCAACTGGTGACGCCGGAGCACGCGACGCTGACCCGCAACCGCATGCTCACTCCCAGGTATGCCAGCCCCGAACAACTGCGCGGCCAGCGCGTGGGCGTCGCCACCGATATTTTCTCGTTGGGAGTGGTTCTGTATGAACTGGTTACGGGAGCCTGGCCGTTCGGCAACCCGGATTCCGCTTTGAGCGAGCTGAGCCGCGCCATGGGATACGCGCACGTGCGGTCGCCCGCCAGCGTCCCGGCCCCCGAGTCGGCGGTTCACCGGTCCGTATCCTTGGAGCGGTTGCGACACCAGTTGCGCGGGGATCTTTCGGCGATTCTGCTGAAGGCGCTGGAAGACGATCCCGCGCGGCGATACCAATCGGTGGGCCAGATGGCCGGCGACCTGCGCAATTATCTGGAGCAGCGCCCGGTGCTGGCGCGGCCGCAAACGCTCTGGTACCGCGCCGCAAAGTTCAGCCGCCGGCATCGCGCAGGCATGGCTGGCGGCGCCGCGGCGCTGCTCTTCGTCACGGCCAGCTCCGCGCTGCTCTACCAGGTTCGCCTGAGGAAGGAGGAAAAGGCGAAACAGGTGGCCGGCCTGCAGCAGATCGTGACCCAGGCCATCGGCATGATCCAGGACGAGATGACCAGGAGCCAGCTGGAGGTGGCGCGCGAAGAAGCGCTGCATCTGCGCGAGTCGCTCGAACAGGTGGGGCGCGACAATCCCGAGAATCCGATAGTTTGCGACTTACTCGGCAGAGCTTACCTGCAATTAGGACAGTTGGCGTGGTTCCGTTATGGCCCGAGTCTCATGGATGCGGGACTGGCGCTCGACAGCTATGGGCGCGCGCGCACTTCTTTCGAGGCAGCCGACCGGCGACATACTTTGCCCGGCGAATATGACCTGACCCTGAGCGCACGCCTGTTCCAGAGTGAGCTGCTGGTCGAGGATGGCCGCGGGTTTGACGCCTTTGCCGAGGCGGCGCAACTGCTGCGCGACGGCGAAGCCCGCTTGCCGGAGCCGGAAAAAAGCAACTTTGGAGAGGCTGCCACCGTGGCGTCCGATTACGACATGCTCTCCGACCGCCTGGGCGCAAACATGAGATGGCCGGAGCGCCCTGCACCTGGCTGGTATGCGGCCCTCGCCGCGCTCCAACCCTACCGCATGACGGACTCGATTGCCAGGACGCTGTATGAGGCCACGTTGCGACCCCGCGCGGGCGAAGATGCCCGGACGGTGGCGTCCAGCCGCTCCACCGTGAAGCTGCAGCTTGGCCGGCTGCAGCATGAGGCCGGTATGCGCGAGCAGGGGAGACGTACGCTTCAGGAGGCCCTTCAGGCTTACTCCGAAGTGGCGTCGAGAGCGCATGGCGGCTATGTACAAGACCACATCGCCGGCGTGCATATTCAAATCAGCGGGATACTCGAGGCGGAAGGTAAGCTGGACGAGGCTCTCCGGGAACGCGAACAGGCGCTGGAGGTACTGGAGAAGGAGTTCTCCCAGGATCCGCGGAGCATTTATCTCAAGGAAAGGCTGGGCGCATCGCGGATCGCATCGGCCCGTTTACTGGCGCGTTTGGGACGGCAGGCGGAAGCTCTGCGCGACGGCAGGCTGGGGCTCGGCTACCTGGCGGATAATGCCGGCCGGCCGCGGGCCGCGGCACTCACGCTGGATTCTACCGCGCAGCGCCTGTTGACAGTCGAGCCCGCCGAACTACGCGACCCGGCCGGGGCCCGCGAGTATGCGCGCCGCGCGGTGGCGCAGACGGCCTCGCAGATGCCGCCTTATCTGGTGACGCTGGCGTTTGCCGAGCTGGAGTCGGGGCACGAAGAAGAGGGCCGGCACGCGGCGGCTCGGGCGGTGGAGGGCTATCGCAAGGTGACGGAAATTCTGGCTCCGCTTTTCGCTTCGGCTAAATATGCAGAAGCGTCGCGGCTCTATAGCGAATGGCGGGGGCAACTCGCGAAACTCTCGAACTTGCGATAGTGGATACCATCCCGCTTCACCCCTGCCCGACTCTCGCCGGCTTGCGGGATAGGGCACCGGTGGCGAGGGCCGCAGGCCTGTCAAGCCAAATAAGGGTTCCCGACAGGCGCTGGCCGGTCTATCGTTAGAGGAAAGCAACTGTGGATGCCAGTAGCCGGGGGTTTTTGCTTGACGAGTCGAGCGGCCCCACCTCCAGAACCAAGCGAAATTGGCCACGGATGGACACGGATAAAGACACACGCGCACAGGAATTCTCGTTCTCGCTTCCTTCTTATCCGTGTTCATCCGCGTTCATCTGTGGCCAAATCTGTGCTGCCCGCGGTACAGCCCAAAAGTACCGCTAGCGCTTGGCTTGCTCGCAGGTGGGCAGGCCCTGGACCACCGGCATGTGGTCGATGTTAGGGGACGGTATCGTTACCGGGATCGACATCTCGGGGTCGACGTTGAATCCACCCTTCGGCTCCACGTTGATCAGAGGGATAGCGCACTCACCGCCGGGAGCAATCGTTACCGGTGCGGAGACGGGCGGAATGATGACGGGCAACTGTTGCCCGCTGGTGGGCGGCAGGAACAAACGCCGATTGGACGGCCAGAGAAACCGCCGGGGCGGTGGCGGCTTCCGCTCCCCAGGCAGGGAGTTCGAAGCTTGGCCGGGGCTGGCTACCGGTGGCGTCTGAGCCCATAGCGCGCCCATGAGAGTGGCAAATACGAGAATCCGCATTGGGCCTCCTCGCATAGATTCTAGCAATCCGGTTGCGGCGGCGCCAATTCGGACCGATTACAGCCTTACCAAGGATCGAGGGCTATAGTCGCCTATTCGCCGCAGGTGATGCCGCTTCCGTAGCGGAACCAGGCAACAGAATCCCAAGAAAACTTTGACCGTCAAAATCAAGACTGCGTGGCGCCGCATTTCGTGCAAAACCTGCCCGGCGCCGCGGTCCGGCATTTCGGACACAGCGGCGCGCATCCGCTATCGTCGGGAGCGAACTTCGGTAGTCCACAGTGAACGCACTGCGGAGCGATGCCGCCGGGATACCCGCCGCCTCTATAGAAGAAGCGTTCGGGCTTTGAAAAACACTGGCGGCATCTCGGACAAAGCCAGACCGCGCGGGCAATTCCTAAAGCGTAGTTCAACAGCAGATAGAGACCGAGAAAGCTCAGCCGAGGTCGAAGTGGACCCACAGAACAACTATCGGCGCCCAGCCCAGCAAGATAATCCAGGACAGTCTTTTGAGCCACTTGTACCGCTGCCAACGCATGCGGTAATCGTTAGACGCGGTCACGGTATTTGCGTCGTAGGATACCACCTCGGCTGGGCGGGATGGCGGTGAGAGATTACCGCGGCCGCAGTGTCCGCCCCAGAATCCAGCCTAGGATTCCGCCCGCCGGAACCGTGAGCCATCCTGTCAGCACGACGCTCCAACATGCATAGACCAAGCACGCAGTGAGACCCTCGAGAGGATTGACCGCCCTTTCGCCGAGTGACGACCGCACGCCGGACACATAGCTCCACACGATCATCAGGTACCAGGCCACAGGATGCGCAAGAATTCCTGTGAGTACGCCCACCAGCGCTCCCCGGCGGCCCGAAAGCAGTCGGCTCGACGAGCAAAGCACCCGCCCCAAAACGTAACTCACGCCGAACGCCCCCGCGCCAGACGAGATGGTGAGCAAATGCCAATCCCTCGTCTCGGGGCGGGGCAGGATCAGATAAGCGATGATGTATCCCGCCCCTCCAAAAACCACTGCCAAGATCAATACTGCGGACTGCACAGACATTACTCGATCCCCTATGGTAGAGTAGCGGGCCGAACTGCCCCCAGATCCTGGAATCTACCCCGCCGCCTCACCGCGCCGTCAGCTCGAAGCTCCCCCGCAGCCGAATATCGCGCGATGACGAGCCCACCAGCACATCGAAGCCGCTGGGCTCCGCCACCCACGCGTGCTTCGCCACGTTGTAAAACGACATCGCGCGCGCATCCAGCGTAAACGTCACCGTCTGCGACTGGCCTCCGGTGAGCATCACCCGGCGGAAGCCTTTCAACTCCTGCGGCGGACGGTCGGCGCTGGATTTCGCCTGGTGCAAATATAGCTGCACCACTTCCGCTCCGGCGCGCGTCCCGCTATTGCGGACCGTCAGGCTGACTTGCACCCGCCTGCCGGGGCCGATCTTATCGGGCGTGACCTTGAGGTCGCTGTAATCGAATTTGGTGTACGACAAGCCGTGGCCGAACGGGAATAACGGCTCGATGCCGGCGCGGTCGTAATGGCGATAGCCCACGTAGATGCCCTCAGCGTACTCGGTGTGCAGGTTTTCGCCCGGGTAGTGGCCGTAGGCCGGCGTGTCCTCGATCTTGTGCGGGAAGCTGACCGGCAACTTGCCGGAGGGAGTGAAGTCGCCGAAGAGCACGGAGGCGATGGCGTGGCCGCCTTCCTGCCCGCCGTACCACATCGTCAGGACCGCGGGCACCTGCGCGATCCACGCATCCATGGCCACGGGCGATCCGGCGTTGATTACCACAATGGTGTTCTTATTGGCCTTGGCGACGGCCGCGATCAACTCGTC
>CAZARO010000037.1:7148-12969 GCA_964487165.1 uncultured Solibacteraceae bacterium
GCAAGCTGAGCGCCGTGCGGTCGAAGCCCTCGGATTCAATCGACGGCGCGTTGCCCACCACCACGATGGCGGCATCGGCTTTGGCGGCCGCGGCGGCGGCATCCTGGCGAAGCTGCGCGCGGGCGGAGGGCGAATCCTTGCTTGCGTCCTCGCCGGGGATGGCGACGCCCTGCGCGTAAGTCACCTGCACGGCGTTCCCGGCCCGCTCGCGAATGCCCTCCAGCGGCGCGACGGAATAACTCGGGCGCACCAGGGAACTGCCCCCGCCGCCGGTGCGCGCCACCGCCGCGTTGGGGCCGATGACCGCTAGCGAGTGAATCGACTTGGCGATGGGCAGCAGATCGCTCGCGTTCTTGAGCAGCACGACGCTTTCCGCCGCGGCGGTGCGCGCCACCGTTCTCTGCTCCGGCGTATCGACGGCGCCGCCGCCCGGGTGCGGCTTATCGAACAGGCCGGCGGCGAACGTCACGCGCAGAATGCGGCTCACGTTGTCGTCCAGCGCGGCGGTGGAAATCTGGCCGGCGGCGATGGCGGGCAACACCTTTTCGGGGGTCAGCCAACCGGCGCCGTTGCCATCGGCCTGCGTTTGCGGTTTGGCGAACCATGTCTTCATGGGATCGCCGCCGGGCATCTCGAGATCCATGCCGGCGTTTACAGTGGCGGCGGTGGAGTAAGTGCTGCCCCAATCGGAAATCACGAAGCCTTTGAAGCCCCATTGCTTCTTCAACACGTCGTGCAGCAGCGCGGGGCTCTCGGCGCAATACAGTCCGTTCACCTTGTTATATGCCGACATTACCGACCAGACGCCGGCTTCCTGCACGGCGGCTTGAAACGCTGGAAGGTAGATCTCCTGGAGGGTCCGCTCGTCGATCTTTTCGTCGATGCGGTGGCGCTCGAACTCCTGGTTGTTGGCGGCGAAATGCTTCACCGTGGCGATGACGCCTTCGCCCTGTACACCCTTGATGTAGCCGATCACCAGACGGGAGGCGAGGTAGGGATCTTCGCCGTACCCCTCGAAATTGCGGCCCCACAGCGGCTGGCGGGCGATATTGACGGTGGGGCCGAGGATCATGTCGCGGCCCAGCGCCTTCACTTCCTGGCCGATAACTTTGCCTTGCTGGGCGAGCAGGTCCGGGTCCCACGTGGCGGCCATAGCGAGTCCCGCGGGGAAGGCTGTACTGGTGACGCGGACGGCGTTGGCGGCGTTGGTCACCGCGGAGCTGCCGGCCCAGGCCCGAACTCCCATCGGTCCGTCGGCCATTTTAATGGCGGGGATGCCGAGGCGCTCGTTGGGCTGGCTTTCCATCCAGCCCGACCCGGCTAGCATGGCCACTTTCTCTTCCAGGGTCATGCGCTTCAGCAGGTCGGCGACGCGCGCTTCCACGGCCAGCTTGGGGTCTTTGTACGGCGGCAGGGCGGCCTCCTTCTGGGGTTGCGCAAGCGACCATCCAGCTGCCACCAGGACCGCGCCGGGCAGGATCCAACCAATCCGCATCGTTTCACCTCTCACAACAGGCCTTGCAAAGCTGATAGCTGATCGACCGCTCCCTCGCGGTCGCGGCTCGGTAGGCTCTGGCAAACACAGAAGCGCCGTTCCGAGCCGCGCGCGCTAGCAAGCGGTTCTTACTTGTGCTTACCCGAAGCCTTGCCCGTTTGCCCGCCACGCGCGGGCGCGGCCTCAGCGATCTCCTCCGCGCCGGCCAGCAGAAACACCAGCGGGGCGTTCCAGTTGATAGCCACTTCGTTGGCCGAGTACGCTCCCTGGTCGTCCAGATAAATCTTCGCCGGGGGCAGTTCAGGCGACACTTTGCGCATCACTTCATCCTGCCGGCCGCGGTTGGGGCCGCCGGACAGCAGCCCCGGCCAGGGCTCCTCATTATTATCGGCGCCGCTGGGGCGATGGTGCGGATGGCGGAAGGGATTCTCCCCCACGCGGGTAACGAACGACAGCGAAAAAGTGTTCCGCCCCAGCAGGTAGTGCAGATCTTCCAGCGCGGCTTCGGCGTAGCGCGGATTGTGCAGCAGCGAGCCGGCGATGAGAAGCTCCATGCCATAGTTGGCCAGCACTCCGTTGGAACCCCAGATGTAATCCTTATTAGAAAGGCTGATGCGATAGCCGTTGTTGGTGCTGCGGTTGGCGATTTCGTCGGCGGCGGCAATCAGGTCGTGGCGGATGCTGTTGACCGCGCCGGCATCGCCGCCCTTGCTCATGGCATAGGTCCAAAACGCCAGCGAGGCGACGTTGGCCCACGACGGCGGTTCGGCCTCTTCGTCCACGGTCGGTCTGCGGAAAGCGGCGTAATGGTCCAGGAAGTAGCGCGAGTACGTCTGGTCGCCGGTGGTGCGGAACAGTTCCGCCGCGGCCCACAGTTGCTCGTCGTCGCAATGGTTGTCGCCGTACTCGCCGGTGGAGATTCCTGGAGGATTGCGGAAGGGCACGGGGAGGTGATTGGCCAGCCAGCCCCACGCCTTCTGCGCGGCCTTGAGGCACTTATTGCCGTACGCCGGATTGGTGGGCTGATAGACGCGCCCGGCGATGGCCATGACGGCGGCGAAATCGCCGGTGGCGCAACTGCTCTTGTAAGGCTCCTTGCCGATGCCGATGATATAGCTGATGAGCTTGTCCTTCTCCGGCATGATGAAGTCGCAGAATTTCTCGCTCGTCTGCTTTTGCCACACGCCGCCGTCGTCATCCTGCATGGCCAGCATCCAATCGAGATTCCATTTGATCTCGCTGAGCATGTCGGGCTGGCCCTTGCCGGACTCGGGGATGGCCAGATTGACGGTTCTCAGGCGCGCGCCGTACATCTCATAGGCCCACAGTAGAGTACCGGTGCTGATGCCGGAGTTCACCACGTAGCGGCCGTAATCGCCGGCGTCGTGCCAGCCGCCTTTGGCGGTAGCCGGTCCGCTCTTACCGGAAGTGGCGTGGTAAGCGGCCTCCAGGTGGCAGGCGTCGTGTTTATAGCCGGGGAATTCGGGGCCCAGGTCGACGGCGATGCCGCAGCGCTGCCCGTAATAGGAGCGCATGGCCAGGCGCCAGGTCTTGTCATAGACGTCGGGGGCGATGTCGAAATCCCAGCTTCGCCCCACCCCCGGCACGTCGATATAGTACGTGCCGCTCTTGATGAGCTTGCTGAAGTCGCCCGCCTGCAGGCGGTCGCCGGAATCATAATCCTCGACGGGCGCGGGCAGGGTGCCGTGAGCCGCCACTCTATCATCTTTGGAGTTCTTCACGGTGAACTCGGTGGCGAGAGTCTTAGAAGACACCAGCACTATCTTGGTGGCGGTATTCAGGTAACCAACCTGGTCCACCTTGATTTCCGGCGTAGGCGTACGGTCGGCCGCGAACAACGGCGCGGCGACCATCAACAAAACAATCGATCTCATATCAATCACTCGGCCGAGAACACCCGGTATGTGGCCGGTTCCAGGGTTAAATCGAAGACCGTCCGGTCACCAGCCGTCTTTCCCGCGATCTGCTCGCCTGTCACCACATCTACCAGCTTTGTGAACTTCTTGTCGACCGACACGCGGGCGGCGAGCGTCTTCCCGGCGGGCGGAAGGAAATTCTCCACGATGAATTTATTATTGTCGTAGACGAACAGCCCGATCTGGCCAGGGCCGTCCAGGCGCACCGGCAGGTCCCCGGCGATGGCCGTGCGGATGGGCGTGAGCGCCGATTGCGGCAGGTTGTAGAGGTCGCCGAAATTATCGGGGATGGTCAGCACATACAGCGTGCCCTTGCTGTAACTGGTCTGCAGCAGAATCGGATATCCGATTCCGCGGGTGGCGCTGGTGACGATTTCCCAGGCGTCGTTGGTGGGGTAGCGGATCTCTGGGATGACGATGTCGGCATCGAGATGCGCGGCCGGTCCACGGGCGAAGAAGCCGGCTGGGAAGTCGCGCACCAGCGCTCGCTGGTCGGTCACTTCAAGCTCGGCGATATCCTCGATGCCCTTGCCCTGGAGCGCCTTGAGCAGGCCGGAAGTGATCGCCACCTTTTTGCCGTCGGTCAGCTGCTTCTTTATCTTGGCGACGATGCCGGGGTCGAATTTGGCCGATTCGGTGAGCAGTACGGTGGGCGCGTCGGTGGGAAATGTGGGGGTCATTTCCACCGGGATGCCGATCATCCCCAGATAGTCGTGCAGGAAATCCTCGCCGGAGGAATGGAAGGGCTTGTAGCTCTTCACTCCGATGGGCTTGCCCAGCTTGCCGATGAAGCCATCCACCTGCTTGAAGACGCTGCCGGCCAGCTCGGTGATGGTTTTCGGCCCGGTGGTCTGGGTAGCGCCTCCGCGCATGGGCGCCAGCTGCTGGCGAAAATCGAAGAGGGTGATTTCCGGCGCTTTGGCAAACAGCGGGAGCCAGAGTTCTTCGCTATAGCGTGCCTGGTCGCGGAAGCCGCCGGGATCCACCCAGCCGCCGCCATTGGCGCCCGGCTTGATGTTTTCGAGATAGCGGAAAAAGTCGTAGCCCAGGTATTGTTGCAGGTGCTGGTTACCGCTGACCGGGTCGCGCGTTTCGGCGCCGCTGTAGACGCCGTCGAAGATGCGCGGTTCGTCTTCCAGGTTGTAGCCCATGTACTGAAAATGCTCGTACCAGTTGGGATACTTGATGACCATTTTGACGCGCGGGTTCACTTTCTTGGCCGGGCCCACCAGGATATTGCGCGAGGCATCGGCCATGAGGTCGAGGCGGTAGCGGGTCCACGTCTTGCTGCCTTTGGCGGCGATGTCGGAATCGCTTTTGCTGCTGGTGAAGAAGAAATCGTCGATGATGATCTCGTCGAAGTTTTTGGCGGTGTACTCGACGATCTCCTGCAGCTTTTTGCGATGCTCGGGGTTGCTGTAGACGAAGGTCTCGAAGCGGTTGCGCTCATTCACCACGGTGGCGATGCCGCCGGCGGTCTCCACGCCCTTGCTCTTAAAGAAGCGCTTGGCGGCGTCGAGGGTCGCCTGGTCGGGTACGATGCCGTCGCGGTGGGTTTCGAGGTAGATTTTGTCGACCTTGAGGCCGGTAGTAATGGTTGCCCAGCGGGCTTCCAGCCACGCTGGATCCTTCATCTGTACCACTTCATAAGCGCGGGCATAGACGGCCACGCGGAAATTCTGATAGTTCGCCGCCTCGGCGAGGGAGGCGAGGAAGAAGAGCGAGAGAGCCAATAATCGTCTCATGGGGATATTTTTCGGATACCTCCCGTATGGTACCTCCGGGCCAAGTGCGATTTCAGGGCGTATTTCGAGCCCGCACTAAAGGTACGGCGGCTCGTGCCGATAGATATGTTGTGGGGCCCGGCTTCACGCGAGGAGGAAAGACACTTTGCGGCAATCGATGACTGTTGGACGGAAATTTGCCCTGACCGGGGGTTTCTTGATCGGAATGACGCTCGTCCAGAGCATCACGGCATTAGCGGGTGGTGACCAATGGTTGATGTGGACCTTTCGCAGCATCTCTATTGTGTGCGGCGGCAGCCTGCTATATTTCGCGGTGCGCAGTACCAACCAGGCGCTACGGAGAGCCGTATCGGATTTGAGCAGTGGGGCTTCGCAGGTGGCCAGCGCGGCCACGCAGATTGCCGCTTCCAGCCAGTCGCTGGCGCAGGGATCTTCCGAGCAGGCAGCCTCTTTGGAAGAGACATCGTCGTCGAGCGAGGAAATCAACTCCATGGCGCGCAAGAATACCGAGAACACGCGCACCGCCGTCGAATTAATGGGGCGCCTGCAGACGGAGTTCACCGCGGCTAACAACTCGCTGGATGGAACTGTGGCGGCCATGGACGAATTGAACACCGCCAGCCAGAAAATCTCCAAAATCATCA